>JAYWHB010000561.1:0-2782 GCA_043777915.1 Deinococcales bacterium | reverse complement strand
GGGCTTCGAGGGTGTGCAGGAGTTGTTGGTTTTGCGTCTCCCAAATGCGTACTAAGCCGTTTAGCCCTCCAGTTACCATGTAGCCACCATCTGGGCTGAGCGCAAAAGTGCTGATAAAACTTGCGTGCGGCATAATTTGATGTATGGCTGTGCCTGTACTTATTTTGTAAACTCGAGCCATGCCGTTTGCTTCACCAACAACTATACGTTGGTTATCTGGGGCAAAATCCATCGTCCAGCCAGCCACAGTCAGCAAATTAGTGTGGTCGGCTGCATCCCAGATTTGGATGTTTTGGTCGGTACAAACGGCAAACATTGTTCCATCGGGGCTGTAGCGAACTTGGCGGATTTGTTTTGCGGTTATCGGTATTGTGGTTTCTAGCTTGCCACTCGAGGAGTTGCGTAGTTCAAGGTGGCTCGAGTCGCCAGCGATAAGGATGCTTGTTCCATCGGGGCTGTAGGCAAGGCTTTGAATAGCAAAAGTAAGTTCAAAGGTTTTGAGGGCTTGAAGACTTTTTAAGCCCCAAACGCGCACCATTTGGTCTGTTCCACCCGAAGCCAAGATGTTCTCGAGCGGGTGAAATGCCAAACAAGTGACATCACCGTGGTGGTGGAAACGAGCTATTTCTTGGTTATTTTGTGCCTCAAAGAGTTCGATTAAACCTGTGCGTTGACTGGTTCGCGCCGAGGCTAAGGCAAAATAATGTCCGTTTGGACTAAAACTCACGGCTAATTTGGGGGAAAGCGAAGTGGCTAAGAACCAAGGGTTGGTGTTTTGAATCGAGAATTTATAAGCAAGGTTATTGCTGCTGCCAGCCAGCAGATGTTGTCCGTCTGGCGAGAAGCATAGGTCAAGGATGTGGCTGTACGGCTCGGGGAGGTTGCGTACTTGTAAAACCCGAAGTGTCTGGGCGGCTAAATCCCAGAGTTTGACCACACCATCTTCGCCACCCGAGGCGACTGTTTTTCCGTCGGGGCTAAATGCGACACAAAATATTTTCCCGATGTGATGAATTTTGCTGCCTTGTTGGGCGACATCCCCAAGACGATTGGTCATAGAAGGGCTACCTTAGCACCTAAACCATTTGGTTAAGCTAGACAAGTCAAGATGATTGCTTTTGAGCGATTTATATGTTATCTTGATTGAAAGAAGCGAAAAAATCTATTTCTTTGATTTTATTTAAGGTTTTGAGGTGTGAATTTGCATCTCGAGGGAAAATATGCTCGAACAACGACTCGACAAAATTCGTCAGTATCTTTACCAACACGGACTCTCGAGTGTCCAAACTTTAGTGGGTCACACCAACTCTTCGCTCGCCACGATTCGCCGTGACCTCGAAAAACTCGAGACCGAGGGTGTGGTGATTCGCACCCACGGTGGGGCAAAACTTGCCGATTCGAGCGGTGTGGAAGTCGGTTTTCGGCAACGTGAACACCGCGAAGTTAGCCACAAACGCGCCATTGCCGAAGCAGCTTATAAGCACCTAAAGCCAGACAGCAGTATTTTTTTAGACTCGAGTACCACCGCTTTGCAGTTGGCTCGGCGCTTACGTTTACATCCGATTCGCTTAAACTTAACCACCAATAGTTTTGCGGCGGCTCAAGAATTATTTGGTGTTCCCGAAGTACAACTTTTATTTGTTGGTGGGCATATCCGCACCGAAAACCTTGCCACGGTTGGGATGTACGCCGAAGAAACCCTAGACCGACTCTGGTTTGACCAACTGTTTATGAGCGCCAACGCGATTCACCAAGACCACGGATTTACCACCTTCGACACTTTAGAAGCGGCAATCAACCGCAAAATGCTCAACCGAGCCAGCAAGCGTTTTATGCTCTCGGATTTCACCAAATTTGGACGAATCGCGCCGCATCACATCGCCGCGCTTTCGATGGTGCAGCACATCATCACCGATTCACGGCTTAGCAGCACTTGGGCAGAATATCTTTACCGAGCAGGAGTTCATCTCGAGCAAACCCTCGAGCCAGCCCAATCCGTCACGCTCGAGCCGCACCACCCCACTATTAGCCACCACGAGACACAGGTCTCGAGGTTGCAGGAGGATTTATGAAAAAACGTTGGTTACTACTCGCAAGTGCTTTTGGTGCATTGGGCATGGCTGCCTTGGCTCAGAACAAAGTTTCGATTGAATTCTGGTCTTGGTACTTAAGCCCGAAATTCGACCCATACCTCCAAGGTGTGATAAACGAATTCCAAAAAGCCAATCCAAACATCGAAGTCAAACTGGTGGATAAACAAGACACGATGGAACGCGACCTTCAAGCCGCAATTGCACTTGGGAAAAGCCCTGACGTGGTCAACCTTTGGCAAGATGCAACGGCGGCAGCCGCTCAAAACGGTTTGCTCTCCCCTATCGGTGAACTGACCACCATGAGCCAACTGCAAGCCCAATTCTGGAACAACACCCTGAATATGTTTGTGATAGACGGCAAAAATTACGGCTACCCATGGTACGGCTGGACAGACCAAGGCGTGATGGCGTACAACACCGAAATCATGAAGAAGGCTGGCATTAGTAAAGTTCCAAAAACCATTTCCGAACTGTTGACCGCTTCAAAAATCATTAAGCAACGCACAGGTTCTTATGGTTGGTTGCCACCTGTCAAAGACCCGAACGGCGCGAGCTTCCTAGGGCAATTCTATCTCGAGGGATTACCGCTTTTTGCTATGGGCAAAGCTGCTTTTAACAGCCCTAAGCACATTGCGCTTTTACAAAAATTCATCGAACTGATGAAAGGCGATTTCATCCCGCAAGACTTA
>JAYWHB010000560.1:0-7720 GCA_043777915.1 Deinococcales bacterium | reverse complement strand
TGGGTCGTTGGTGGGTAGCCTCGTGCTACCTTCACAATGCACACCAAAACAAGATGGCAACTGAATCAGACCACGCGCCCCAAAAGGAGTAGCAAATGCCCAAATGGATACCACAAGCAAACGTAGACGCATTTTACGGCAACCCTCGAGGTCGCAACGGACGTGCCTCCCCGACATGGGAACGAGCCAATCTGGTGGTCATTCGTGCGCCTTGGAAACTGGTGACATCATGGGATGGAACACTGGTACGCGGCATTCGGATTCATCAATTGTGTGCCAGTAGTCTACAAACGGTACTCGAGAGCATCTGGAAAGCCTCTGGACAAAACGAACTTCAAATTCGCAAATGGGGAATGCACTTATACGGTGGTGGGTATAACTACCGCCTGATGCGCGGCTCGAATCAGTTATCCATGCACTCATGGGGTTGCGCTGTGGACTTTGACCCAGCAGGCAATGGATTTGGCGACAGCACACCCGCTTTTGCCAATCATGCGCCAGTGCTGAAAGCCTTTGCCGATGAGGGATGGACATGGGGAGGGAGGTGGGGACAGCTAGATGGAATGCACTGGCAAGCGGCAGATATTTGAAAAGACAAGATTTGTTTACGGTTTGTTTACGGTTGAGTTTATAAGCTGCCCTCGAGATTCCACAAAGGAGAGATTATGAAAAATTTGAAATTCGGCATCGTCACAACACTTTTGGCAGGGTTACTAACAGCTTGTCCACAGCCACCCCCAGCCCCGGTTGTCAGCAGCGTGACCGTAACAGGCGCACCCGCCGACAATAACATCAAAATGAATGTACCAGTACCACTGACCGCCGCTGCCTTAGATTCAAGTGGCACAGCCATAGCAGGAGCAACCTTTACTTGGGTCTCGAGCAACCCCGATGCGGTCAGTGTAGACGCGGCTGGTGTGGTGACAGCTAAGAAATTTGGAACAGCAATTATTACCGCTAGTTCAGGTGGGGTTTCTGGGGCAACAGCCAGCCAAACAACCTATGGTCTCGAGGCAACATTTGGAACTTGGGTAAGTAATGAAAATCTTACATATGGGACAGTGGTTTTGTATCGTTTACGCCTCAAGGCTGGAGAAACCATACCCGCAGGAACAGTTCTCAGTTCAAGTGTTAATGGTCCAACAGGCTGGAATAGCAACATCCCAAGTGTAGCAACCTGTTCAATTGGAGCAACAGCACTTAATGCCAAGGGCTGTTTTGGCTTAAGAGTCATCGGTACAGTAACCGGAAATTATCAGATGAGCCTCACGTACAATAATGAAAGTTTTGCCAGTCAATCTGTTGCTGTTGACACTACCACCGCACCGCTTGGTCGCCCTGTCATTACCATTACTGCCGCATCTGTAACAGATGTTTCTGCAAATTGGACAAGTGTTCCAGAAGCACAAGGTTATTTTATGCGTGCATTAAATAACACTGGCGCAACCTCAGATAAATACTCGCCTTGGCTCACAACAACGAGCGCAACTATTACTGGTTTAACCCTTGATACAACAAAGAATCCAAGCGTTTTTATATACGCCTATAACTTTGACACCACAAATTCAAATATCGCAACAATGACTTTCCCTAGTAACGCAAAGGCTTCAAGCCAAGGTAAAGCAGTAACCATTCCAACTTTGGGTGTTAGCGGACAAATTCCTAACTATAGTAATGGCGAAAAAGCCTTGAAAATTGTTAATGGTCAAACAACTCTAGCAACAGGAACATTATCTGCCAATGGTTCGTTTAATATCGGATTACCAGCATTAAATGAAAGCAGTTTAATTCCGCTTGTAGCTTCGACCTGCACAACAGGCTCGAGCAGCGTTGTACCAAATGACGCAAAATTTGGACTGGTCACTGTCAGAGTCTATGACAATGCAAATTCGACAACACAAGTCGGTAGTATAACCCAACAAGAGCCAGAACCCACACCAGCAGTAGGCGCAAAAGAAACATATGTCAGTCATTACTTCGTAAATAAAGACGTTGTACTTTCAAACGTTAATTGCACATCAGCTACTTCAACAGGTAATGGGACATGGACTCTTAAAGCAGGTTGGAATGAAGTTTATTCAACCACTGAAATAACAGAAATGAACGGTACTACCGTGACAAAAAAAGTTAATTCTTTTGGAATGGGAACACAAGATAAACCGTTTCGTTTTGTAACAGGAACAGGTTTCGTGTCGTTCTAATTGCCATTAGTAGTTACGCCCTAAATCTCGAGCCAAAAGGAATGTAATTATGAATATCATTACGCTAGAAAAGTGGCTGCCACATACTGAACGGGCAGCACCACCAAACTTGGTTGTTTTACACGCCACAATGGGTGCAACTGCTCGGTCAAGTATTGATTGGTTACGCGGTCAGGGTTTCAGTTACCATTACATCATTGCTCGAGACAATAAAGACACTGCCAAGTCAGAAAACGCCAATGGTACAGAGCCAATTATTTTTCGGTGTGTTCCTAACGAAGGTCATGCTTTTCATGTGGCATCCACAATTCCAGTACCTTCACGCAAGCACAGTATTAACAATAACTCGATTGGTATTAGTTTAGCCAACATTCAACGAATCCAAAATCCTGAGCCGTACACCCAAAAACAGCTTTTGGTATTAGAAACGCTTATCAAGCAACTCAAAACCGAATTACCAACCCTTCAATACTTGACCACCCATGCGGCTGTACAACCTTGGAATCGTCGTGACCCATTGGGAGTAAATGGCAAGCAAATAGCCCAAGCTGTCGGACTGAAGTGGTGGCAGCCTACAGAAGCTGAAATCGTTGCCCACACACCCAAGAAAACTCGAGTTGCATAAATCAGGAGTTGCCATGAAAAAAAATATGTTCAGCTTGTCTGTTATTAGTTTGAGTTTGGTGTTCCTTTCATCAAGTATTGCATTTGCCCAAGAACCAGAAAAGCCCAAAACACCCCAAGAAAACTTAGATATTGCTGCCAAAGAAGTAATTCTTGTCGCTACGCTCACTACTGGAACTATCGCAATTCTGCGTAAGCACCTTTTCAAAGAGTTCGAGGGTTGGGGGGTCATTCTAGCTTCTGGTGCTTGTGGACTGGTTTATTCCTTATTACTGGGAGCTATGGGTTTTGCTGACTCGAGCAATTGGTTAGCTCGAATTGGTATTGGAATTGTTGGTGGTATCTCTGCTTCTGGGGCTGTAGATGGGGTACGAGCCATTCAAAAAATTAAATAAGGTCAGAAGTCACTCAGTACAAAATTTACTCACTGTATTGGAGTCTTTATGCGAATTGCAACCAGTATTTTTTCAGTTCAACTTGACAAACCAAAAACTGTTAAAGACTTTTTGGGGGTTGGTCAAACACCCGATAAAGACAACCTGATGCAGCTTATTTGTTTAGACATCATTCAGAGCTTTAGTGCAGAACTTGGTTTTTCTTATTTTAGTTTCAAAAATGCCGACTTTGTTCAGCATTTAGCCAATAAGTACAACCTATACATGAAAACCACGAATGCTACAGTCCAGACATTTGCCGAGTTTATCGCCCAATTTTCTGATAAGGACATTCACTATTTGCTATGGGATTTTATCTATTACTCCAACATCGATCATACTGCTGATCATAAAACCCAAGCAAACCATGCTCATGCACCCGACAAGCCAAAAAAATGCTTTTTTGTTCTGCTCACGCCAAAGCTGACATTAGAATACATTCCTTGGGAAGCTGCAAAAAACTTAGATTACGAAACCAAGTTGTTACAAGACCCTGATTTTACGTGGTCAAATTCCAATGGTCATAAGGTTGAACTAACGCATCAGGAGTTTTTGCATTACGAAGACCACCGCAATTTAACCCTAAACTTAGAGCGTCGCGCCATTAGTCATCACACTCGAGAATTTGAAATTGATCGTTTTCGAGTCTTGTTCTCCGATGATTTTCGCCGTCTTGCCGAAGTGACCCAAGTGGTTTCGCCCGATAACAACTATATTTTTCATAATCGTTTAACCCATAGTTTAGAAGTGGCTCAGGTGGGTCGGCGCATTGCCGAGATGTTCTTACGGCGTGATGCTTGGGCAAAGTATCGTTCGCAGCACTCAGATAAGAACTTTCAAGAATTTTCTAAACTGATGTACTCAAATTATTGGGCGGCTCGAATCGAAACTAAAGTTCCGTTGTATCGTTTTCTTGATCCAAACGTAGTGGAAACAGCAGGGTTACTGCATGATATTGGGCATCCACCTTTTGGTCATGTCTGCGAAACTGAATTGGATCGTTTAGGCAAATGGATTTTTGAGCAATTAACCACACCTTTAGACCACACAGACGAATTCAGCACAGGTAAATTTGATGCTTTTGAGGGAAATGCCCAGTCGTTTCGGATTGTGACAATTTTATCGGCACAACAATCCGAATTTGGTGATTTTGATGGCTTAAAGCTATCTACAGCAACCCTACTGGCAATGGTTAAGTACCCATGGTTAAAACAAGCAAATTCAGCAGGAAAAAGTAGTAAGTACAATGCCTATGGAAATAGTTTTAGTATCCATAGAGAAAATTCTCGCCTAACAGAGTTCTATGGCGATGGCATGATTTTCAAAAAATTATATGAAGTAGCACATTGGCGAAAAGATGAACGCACCATAGAAGCCGAAATCATGAATTACGCAGATGACATTGCCTATTCGATACAGGATATTTACGATTTCTACAAGGCTGGTATTTTTAATTTGGATCAAATTGTGAACAACAACTTTGAATCAGATTTTGAATACTTTTTCCTCGAGTTCAAGAAAAAAACCTACTTGAGTAAATACTGGGATGTAGAAAAACTCGATAAAAACGCACAAAAGCACCAGTTAAAAGAATTGCTGACAATGATGTCACTCGGAGAGAAGTACAATGGGAATCCAAAGCAACGGGCTGATGTAAAACGACGAATTGATTTTTTACTACAGTGGTTTATGTTCCAAGTTAAACTGGACTACCCAAAAGATTGGCATGATAAATTCGACAAGAATTTGTATCTAAAAGAAGGCGAAAGCATCACCTATCCTTTTTTTAGTCGAACCTTAGATAGTTACTTTCAAATCGAATTCCTAAAAAGTATTTTTATGAAATACTTCATTGCAAGTCATAAATTAAAGTCCAAGCAAGTTGGCATTAAAAACATTGTTAAGCAGTTATTTTTTGCTTATTTTGCAGCAACCAATCAACTCATGGATTCAACCCAAACTGGACACACCGAATCTATGCAACAAGAACGCAATTTATACTCCATTTCCGAGATTGATTACGACCATGTAACTAATTCAGGCATGATTTTACCACCAAGGTTCTACCAGATTTTTGAAATACTCAAACAAAACACCCTTTCAAAGCACAGCAATGGTTTTACGGTACAGCAAAGAATCCAATTACGGATTCGTTTAACCATAGATGCCATTTGTTCATTGTCCGATGCACAAGCCATGAGTGTTTATAGGCGCTTACGTGGTCTGGAAAACAACGAATTTCTCGAGCAGTCAGATTTAACCCAAAACTGATTAT
This sequence comes from Deinococcales bacterium, assembly GCA_043777915.1. Taxonomy (GTDB): domain Bacteria; phylum Deinococcota; class Deinococci; order Deinococcales; family JAAFIG01; genus JAAFIG01. The sequence continues at coordinate 2,186 of JAYWHB010000560.1, read as the reverse complement.
CGCCCAGTTACATCTATATTTCTGAAGTCCCAGAGTTTTAACCAATTCACAGAAACAACAAAGGAGCAGTATATGAAAAGATTCGGTGCAATAGATGATCTTGGTTTTGACCCTTCAACCCTAAGCGGTGCAGAAATCGTTGCTTATCTCGATAAACGTATCCAAGACGTGGTGAATGAAATTGACTCAAGTCCACTGTGGCAAGTCGTAGAAAGCCCAGACACCAATCCGCTTTTACTTCGAGAATTCATTAAAGAAGTCTATCTCGAGATTGTGATGTATCAACCCGATGTTATCGAGTCAACTATTGCAACAATTGCCCAAATGCCAAGAACCTTAGATGTGACTAAATTTGACGAAATGTTACACCACCAAGTCGAAGAATTCGATCATGGTGAAATGGCACTCAAAGATTACATCAGTTTGGGCGGTGACGAAAGCTATGCGCGGAATCGTCGGATGAGTCCAAGTGCTTTTTCTATCGCTGCCATGTGGCGAATGCTCTGCCATATGCGTGACCCATTTGCTTATTTGGGAGCAATTTATCCTTTTGAAGGTTTGACCCCAATAATCTCAGAGCGTGTTCGGGCTGTTTTGCGGTCTAAAGGTTTTCAAGATGATTCCCTTGGGTTCGTGGATTACCATGCTACCGCCGACCTCGAGCATACTGAAACCATTCGAGAACTTATTGCTTGGACAGCCGAGCAGTATCCAGAATCTCGAGAAAGTATTTGTTACGGCATCAATTATTTCTTAGCTATTTATCCAATGCCCGCGTGGGGTGCAGCTTATACTCGAGCCGCCAAACGTTTAAGTTAGCCTTGATATTGATTCTATTTATTACACAATCAGGGGTTTTTGTATACGTGTTTGTAACCACATGATTCCCCAAAACTTATCTTGGGGAATCATAGCCAAATGATTAAAGGTGGTAAATGATGAGCTTTCCTAATCCTGTCCATGAATCAGAAGGCTTGCCTATCGAAATTCGTACTATCCAGACAGATAGTGAGCGTGACGCAGTATATCGGTTTCGATATGACATTTACGTTGAATTGATGCAGCGCCATCAGCACTACGCAGACCATCATAAAAAAGTAATTGAAGAGCCTCTTGATTACAATGGATACATTGTTGCAGCGTTTCAGGGGACAGAGGTTTTAGCAACTTTACGAGCCAATTTTTTAAGTGACCCTCCCGCCGATTATTACCGTAAGATTTATAAAACAGATTTATTTGAGGGCATTTCGCCGGATCAGATGACAATGACAACAAAACTAATTGTCACTCCTAGACTACGCAAAACAGCTATTCCACTTAAAGTTATGATTTTTTTAGCACATTCTTTTCATTTTCGTATTGGTGTTCAATTTGATTTTTTAGATTGCAACAAGCCTCTTATTCCATTTTTCCAGAAATACGGTTATCAGTCATATATTGGTTGGACTTTTCATCGTGAATATGGCAAGGTTCGACCAATGTTTTGCGCTTCAGGTGACATCAATTATTTAGAAGCTATTCGCAGTCCATTTTTCAAAGTAGCACAGCAATATCAGTATTTACAATCTAACAGTGCAGAACTTTTACGAAAGCGGCTGGCAATGATATGAAAAAAGTAAAAGTAGGTATTTTTTACGCAACAAGTTCTGGAAGAACAAAAAAAGTAGCGGGGCTGATTGCTGCCCGTTTTTACAATATGGATGTCACTATCTGCCCTTTATCTGAACATAAAGTCAGTGATCTATTTGATTTTGATTTTCTAATTTTTGGCAATCCGACCTATGGAAAAGGAGAATTACATCATCAGTGGCAAGCGTGGAAGGTTCAAATTGAAAATCTCGATTTGAGTCTCAAAACCGTTGCAATTTTTGTACTTGGCGATCAGAAATATCACAAGCGTTCGTTCGCAGGCAGCCTCCCGATTTTAGTAGATATGGTTAAAAAAACCAAAGCAAGACTCATTGAAGCCTCTGGAGAATCTGGCATTTCTTCAAATCCAAATTTATTGGAGCTTGGGCTTATTATTGATGAGGTCAACCAACAAAAACTGACTATTGCAAGGGTAAATGCTTGGGTTGAAAACTGTAGCGGCTTCTTCTTGCTACAGAACACAAAAGAAGACAATTTCACAAATGCAGAACAAAACAGTAGTAAGCGTGTAGAGCAGATTTAGTCCGTAAACCGCC
>JAYWHB010000559.1:0-7720 GCA_043777915.1 Deinococcales bacterium | reverse complement strand
CGGGTTCCCAACCTCGCATTTCACCGATTCGTCCAGCGATGCCATCCAGAATCGTGGTTAATGGTGCGGGTCCAAAGTCATAATCGGTTATTTTGGCTCGAATTAGGGCAGCCGCATTATTAACCAGTTCGTTTGCCACTCGAGTGCGGTTCATTTCGACGGTTCTGATTGCCAGTCCCTTAAACGAATCGCTTTTTTCGCGGACAAAAGCACTTCGGTATTCTTCGAGGGCTTTTCGGGCGGCATCGGTGTCACCGGCTCGAGCGCGTGAAATCACTTCGCGCAATTTGGCTTCTAAGCGTGGTTTGACACTCGCGCCGCCTTCTTCACGCAGCAGTAATTCGAGTACATTGGGAATGGTTAAACCGATGTCGTCCAAGTGGTCATCGAGTTTACCTTCAAGCGGACGGTCTTTCCATTGGCGCAGGGCATGAGCCAATGTTTTGAGTTTACAGGCTTCAATAATTCGGCGTACTGGGTATTCAATCGTGGATAGCCCAAAGGTCGCAAAGGCAAAACTGCGCCCATTTTTTGGTGGAACAACCCCACCATCTACAACTTGTGCCATTGGGTCGGATTCTGGGACAAAAATGTTTAGGAACACTCGGTCTGCCACGGCACTGTTGAGTTTATTTTCGTCCTCGGAAGTGGTTTCTCTCGAGCGCACCAAGTAGACCATATCGTAGGGTGTTTCGTCGGGCGACAGTATTTCTTCGCCGTAATTCTTATCGTAGTATTTGATGCTTTTATAGCGGTCACGGTCAGTGTAATTGTGGTACTGGTTAAGTTCTTGCAAGGCATGATAAGCATTGGTTTTACGCAGTTCTGCCAATCCAGAGTTATCGTTAGCGATAGAATAATTTGGGTTTGGTAGCGTAAAAATACCCATTAAACGCTCGGCTTTTTGGGTGATGGTTTGCAGTAAAATTCCAAAATCGGCGGCTGTACCACTGCACGTTCCACCCAGTAACGTACCAGTCACAATAATTCGTAGTCCATCAGCAAAAATCACGTCGGTCTCGAGTCCAATCGCGTTTAAGTTCAGTTTATACTTGGCTTCGGCGGGTGTTAAGTTGCGTAACCGTGCCAAGCGGTCGGTCATGGCATTTTTGATGTTTGCGTAATTGCGTGGGTACAGGAGGGCTAAACGCCCAACCATGCGGATGTTTCCAGCCCCAGCGTCCACCGAACCTGCTTTGAGTTGCCGCAGGGTGTTAATGTCTGCCCAGCGCTCGAGGGCAATGCTGTCGTTGTAGTTTTGTGGGCTATTCAGAATATCCGAGTATTCGGTGGCATCTAAAGTCAGGGTCTTGAAGTTATCGCCTGGGTTAAAGCGGCTGCGTTCCGAGGCATTGGTTTCGATGCACAAAAATTCGACCCACGGAGCGCGTTCAAGCGAACCAACTTCCCATTCAATTCGTTCGGCAAGGGCGTTACAGACTCGAGTGCCTGTGCTGCCCAGACCAATCACCAGTGTTTTTTGTACCCGTAAATTAGACATTTAGTACCCCTAAGCCCCTCGAGTGAGAACAAACGAAAATAATACAGTCACAATTAGTACACAAAAGCCAATCGCAACTGCAACTGAAATTGCAGGGGCGTTAAAAGTACCAGGAAATACAAAGTAACCAGCCAGTGCAGCTATAATTGTTGTTGCTAGAACCGAAATCCAAGCTCCAAAAGCTGCCGATTCTATTGCTTCTCGTCCATTGCCAAAGGAAAGATGGGCAACGCCAACGGCAATCCCGTACCATAGAAATAAGGCAATCAGGCACGCCACATAAAAGGTGATGTTTGAAAGTAGTGGTTCGATTCCCTGCCATAACTCGAGCATAATTATTCCTTATCCTTTGACCAAACGAAAGCGTAAATTGACTGTGGTACTGCGTGGAACTCCTGTAGAACTCATGATTTCGCCTTGAAACTCTAAGGTGTGGTCTGCGCCGCTCGAGTCTGGTTTAACAATTGCTGAATCAATAACCGTTTCGCCATCCAAGGTTTTTAACTCGAGACTGCCGCCATTTCCATCTATTTTTACGGTATTGCCAATTCGTACAAATCGAACTAATTTTCCTGTGCTTGGGGCTTTAGGGTGAGTGGCAATGGTATCTCCGCCATCATTGTTAAAGCCCGTTCCGACCACCAATACAATCGTGCTGTTATTTTTGCTGTCTGCTAATCTAAAACTACTGGGCGAAGTTTCGTTTAGCTCGAGCATCCAAGCCGAAGCTCCTCCACTGCTCGAGCCTCCGAGGTTACGGATTAAAAAAAATGCTCCAATAGCTAAGGGAATCAGTAAAATCCAAAAAGGGAAACCACCACCCGTATTGGTTGGTATGACTGGGGCAATGCTTGTTCCAGCCAGTAATTCGCTTCGAGTTCCACCGCTTAAGGTCACACTCGAGAAGGTTTTTGGTACAAACACCACCACAGCCAGTTTAGCTTCGGTTGGGGCGGCATTATTGGGTTGAATCACCTTAAATGGCATCTCGAGGGTTGCGCCATCTTTTGTGCCTGGTAGCCGATTCCATGTTTCAAAAAGTGCTTGGTATTCGGGGGCATTAGAGCCTATCAGTTGCTCGCCTGGTGCGCCTTGGCTGGCAGCCGAATTCAGGAGCATCACAAGTACCGTGTCGCTGGCTTGCGAGAACTCAGTGCCGAGTTCAACGGCGGCTCGTTCTACATCATGTCCGCCTAAACTGCCAGACTTTGGGGTTAATGGAAATAATTCAAGGACATTAGCGGTTTTGCTGGCATCTGAGGTCGCGCTGCTGGATAAGGTAAAGGTTGTATCTGCCGCATTTTTGTATTCCCATAGTCCAAATTCAAACGCCCTTGCCGAAACACGGTCGCCTGCCACAGCCAAATTCTGAATCAGTTGACCAGCCACTTCTCGAGCCGCATCTGCCCGTACTGGGTCGTCTTTGAAGTAACCTGTTTTGAACGCTAAGACCCAATGAATTGCGTTGGTTTCCCACGTGCCGCCGGCTTTCTGCACCGCTTCTTGTATAATTTGTGAGAGTTGGGCTTGACTGGCTTTTAAGCTATTTGGATCAAGTTTTAATTGTCCTTCTTGGGCTTGGGCGAGCGATAAGCCCATAAACACAGTAAGGATGTAGATGAGAAAACGCATGAAAAAGTATACCTTATTCATGAACTTGCTGTGAGCTAATTCACGCCAACTGGGTTCGGTCAGTTGCGTTTGTACTCGAGACTATACTGTCTTAACCTTGATTTGGAAAGACCTGAACTTCCTGCACCCGCCCACGCCCTGAGCGAGTCGCCATATACGCAAAGGCTTCGGCAATTTCGCTAGGGTCTATCCATGTACTCGTGTCCGCTGTGGGCATGTTTTTACGGTTGGCTGGTGTATCTATCGCCCCCATTGGGTAGACCACGCCGTAGCGCACGGCTTTTATTTCGGCAGCGAGGCTATTTATAAAAAGCGCCATTGCACCCTTGGCGGCAGTGTACAGGGCTAAATTCGCGCCAGAACCACGGATGACTTGTCCAGCCGAAATCACGCCAAAAAATCCTTGGCTCTGCTCGAGAACGGCAGCAGTGGCGGCGGCAATGTTGACGGTACTGCGGAGGTTGCTGTCCATCATCTGGTCATAGGTGCTGGGTTTATACTCGAGTATGCTTTCTATCGCAAAGCCTCCTATCGTGTGAATCACACCATCTAAACGTCCATGAGCTTCAATAATCTGATCAACTGCTTTTTCTGCACCTTCAAATGTACTTAGGTCGGCTGTGATTGACGTACCAAAAAGCTGTTCTCGAGGTGTAGGACTGGGGCGGTCTAGTAGGTACAGGGTCGTACCAAGTGAATTAAACTTGGTAATAATGCTTTGTGCCACTGCGCCACTTGCGCCAGTAATCAGATAAATTCGGCTATTTAGCATCTGGCAATTGTACAAAAAGAGTCCTACTGGTGTCAGGGTTTTGTGACAAGCCACTTTTTACAATCGTCTATATTCAGGTTTTTACGGTCATGTGACGGTCATGTGACGCTCAAATGCCATACTGTTTTTCGGAGGTTTACCGATGATGTCCTACGCTCGTTCTCAAAAATCCAGTATGCCAATTGAACCCGAACCCTTGGTGATGCGCCAACTTGAGGGAAAATGGCAAGCCACTTCGCCTTTTCAAGTTTGGCAGCAAATCGAGTTGCAGTCGGGTAAAATTAGCGTCAAGGTCAGGGGACAGCCAAGTTTGCGAGGCTATTTTTCCTTGCAGGGACAGCAACTCGAGGTGACACTGACTTCGGGTGTGGCAAGTGGGCGGACGATTGAGTTTATGACAGGCTATCAAGTTTCCCAAGAAGCTTTAGCGCTGGAGTTTTCGGTCTCGAGTTTTCTATTTCAGCGCATGACTTAATTTTGGGTTGACTTGCAGACACAGGTCAGTTATTTATGTTCTTTGCCCACTGTTGTTTCTTCGCTCCTGTAGTTTAGACTGTGTGGGTATGTCTCGTAACCGTCCCCCTTTCCAACAAATGCAGCAGCGCCGCGCTAAACTCCCCAAGGAGATGCGTCCCGGGGCTGTCGCACAACAACAAACAATTCTCGAACAAGACCCGAAAAAACGGGCAAAACTCGAGAAAGCCCGTGAACGGTATCAGCCTGTTACCCTGACCGAAAAAATTGTTATTCGGTCGCGTCCAGAAAAAGTCTATTACGCTGCCTTACCGCAAAATGACCGATCCAAGTGGGATAAAACCGTGACCCGTTCACAGTTCTTATCGCCAGACCCAAAGAAAAAAATCCCAGTCCCAAGTAAAGCCGCCGAAGGTGTCTATTTAGAACTGACCTATAACAGTATTTTACTCGGTGGTTTTCAATTCCGCTATGAATTCCTTCGCGCTCCAAATGGTTTTGTCTTACAAGCCACCAAAGGCGGAAGTATTTTACTGGCGGGTATCGCCGAATCATGGGCATTTGCGCCAACCAAAGGCGGAACAGAAGTAACCCTAACCCGCACTTATGTACCACGTTTTAAGTGGCTGCAAAAACGAGCCGCCCAAACCCAAGAATCTGGTACAAAACTTGCGCTCGAGGGCTTAAAGAAATACGTCGAGAATCAGGGCTAGGGTAAAAGGTAAAAAGTAGAAAAGGGCAAATACTTTTAACCTTTTAATCCTACTCTTTGTCACCCTGTTGGAGACAACTTGTCAGATTTGCTTTTCACGCCTAGACTGCATGTATGGCTAAACATACGATTTGTTTGATTGAAGGTGACGGAATAGGGCATGAGGTTATCCAAGCCGCAAAATTGGTTCTCGAGGGAATGCAGGTAACTGGTGAACTCGAGTTTAATTGGTTGCACGCTGAGGCGGGTTGGGAGCTTTTTGAACGCACAGGCAACAGCATTCCAGACGCAACCTTAGAAATTGTTAAAAGTGCTTCAGCCACCTTGTTCGGAGCAGCTACCAGCCCGTCTAAAAAAGTGGATGGGTTTAAGGGCGCGATTCGTCATATGCGCCGTGCCTTGGATTTATATGCCAATGTTCGCCCAGCCAAGCACCATGCTGTCCCCGGCTCGAGAGCGGGTGTGGATTTAATTGTGGTGCGTGAAAATACCGAAGGTTTATACGTCGAACAAGAACGCTCGTATATGGATGGCGAACTCGCCATCGCCGAAGCAGTCATTACCAGACGGGCTTCGCAGCGAATCGGAGCATATGCCGCCAAACTGTCCTCGAGTCGGGCGCGTAAATTACTGCATATTGCCCATAAAGCCAATGTGTTGCCAGTCACCCAAGGCTTATTCTTAAATACCGCGACCCAAGCAGCGCTGGCTTTTGACACAACCGTCAAGGACATTATTATAGATAACTGCGCCATGCAGCTTGTTTCACGCCCCGAGCAATTTGATGTGATTGTCACGACCAACCTTTTTGGCGATATTATTTCCGATTTAACAGCCGGTTTGGTCGGTGGGCTTGGGATTGCTGCTAGTGGCAATATCGGCGACCAGTACGCGGTTTTTGAAAGTGTTCATGGAAGTGCGCCAGATATTGCTGGAAAAGGTATTGCCAATCCGACCGCGACTGTGCTGGCGGCAGCGATGATGTTACGGCATATTGGTGAAGAAATTGCCGCGACCCGTCTCGAGAAAGCCGTCGAAACTGCCTTAGAACACGGACCTCGCACCCGAGATTTGGGTGGAACACAAAGCACCTTAGAGTTTGCAAAAGTCTTACTCGAGGCGTACAGGGCAGCTTAATTTTGTTTCTTGTGGTAAAAGGTGCGCTCTAGGGCGTACCTTTTTTTTGCCTAGATGCAATTTGTGTTGCTGGCACTGTATACTGATACCCGAATATGATTGCAAATTCTCACTTTGGAGTTCGGCGCTGGTCAGAGCCTATCGGCATACCCGCAGTCATCCCTAGAATGTGTTTGTACTTCCAAACGCATTTCCGTTGTATACTTGCCGAGTCTGCAAGTGGATTTATTGGTAAAAGTCGTCGTGAAATTAGGAATTCCTCGACCAGAGGGGGCATATGAAAGACATGATGAACCGGCTCGTCAACCCTAAAATCGAGGCTATTGGTCTCGAGATTGGCACGAGTACGATCAAAATCGTGGAGTTAAAGGCGGGCAGTCCGCCAACATTGCGTAATCTCGCCATTCGACCAACCCCTCCTGGCGCTGTCAGCGATGGTCAAGTGGTTGAACCGCAAGCCATTGCCAATGAAATCAAAGCGGCTTTGGCAGAAAAGAAAATCCGCAACAAATATGTTGTAACGGCAGTGGCTCAGCAGTCTGCTATCACCCGTATTGTTTCTGTTCCCAAAATGAGTACCAAAGAATTGGACGATGCGATTAAATGGGAAGCCGAACGTTATATTCCTTTTCCGATAGACGAAGTGGTCTTGGATTACGACACGCTCGATAACCCAGACGACATTCCAGCCGATGGTCAAATGGAAGTGATGATTGCCGCCGCCCAACAAGAAGTGATTGCTCGCTTGGTCGAAGTGATTAAACTGGCAGGTCTCGAGCCAGTGGTCATAGATGTCAAGCCTTTTGCGGGTTTACGCGCCTTAAAAGGCAGTTTACTGGGCGAACACCTCAACAAAACCACATTAACGGGTGCAAGGTTTACCGAAGGTGGCGAAGTTGGTGTGGTTCTCGAGATTGGTGCTTCAAGCTCTAACATTGCCTTGGTGCGTGGTGAAAGAATCCTCTTAAACCGTACCATCAATGTTTCTGGCGACGATTTTACTGTGGCGATTCAAAAAGCCTTTAATCTGGACTTTAATGCTGCCGAAGAAATCAAATTGCAGTACGCCACTGCCACCATCCCGACCGAAGACGAAGAGGATTTACTCGACTTTGATGTCAATAAAGAAAAGTATTCTCCCGCTAAAATCTTTGATGCGATTCGTACACCATTACTTGACCTAACCACCGAAATTCGTCGTTCGCTTGAGTTCTACCGTGTGCAGTCTGGCGATATTACTGTAGACCGAATGTACCTCTCTGGTGGCGGTGCGAAATTGCGTGGTCTAGCCGACGCAATTGGCGACACCTTAGGTTTCCGAGTTGAGGTAGGCGACCCATGGTTATCGGTTGCGTTTGATGATAGTCAGTTCGATTCAGCATTTTTGCGGTCTTCGGCTGCCGAGTTAGCTGTGCCGCTCGGATTAGCGATGCGGGGGGTGAGTGGACTTGATTAGAATTAACCTTTTGCCAAAGACCCTGCGTAAACGTGT
>JAYWHB010000558.1:0-7732 GCA_043777915.1 Deinococcales bacterium | reverse complement strand
TACAACTCGGCGGCTTCCAAACGGCGGTATGTGCCATTGTCTGGGCAGTTACCTTGTACGGTGGGTTGTACATCTATGCGTTTTAGGCTTGGGTTTTTGCTGTCGGGTAGCCATCGTACCCGAATAGTCAGGTCTATCGGAATAGCCAGAACTGTGGTGGTGGGTGGCGTGGCTAGGGTTGTGCAGGAGGCTTTGACTTCGCCTTTAGATTTAATTTCGATACTTGGGTAAATTCCTTCGATGGGGCTAAAAGCAGCCACTGCCGTTTGAATGTTGTAAGTGTTAATCCCTAAGCGTACAGTGCCGCGTCCACCAGAACCTCCCACGGCTTCAAGCGCTCCGCTTAACTCGGGGTTTGCCATTGTTCCCGTAACCAATAACTTGCCACCAGCCTCGAGGGTTGCAAAGGATTCCGAGACCCGCAAGCCTTGAGCCGCCGTGATTTCGATGCCCCTAAAACGCACTTGTTGTAAAAACGGATTGGGTCTGCTGTTGCTTGGGGTGCTTGGTTTGGGGGTGCTTGCGGGGCTATTATTTTGCAACTGGGTTTGTAAACGGGCAATGTTTAACTGCCCACCGACATCATAGTAACGTCCGCCGTCTCCTTCAAAAGTCAGGACAGCATCGAGTAGACTATCTGCCACAAAATAATCTGGAATTGGCATCATCAGGGCTTTACCCTCGAGTTTTAATTTTAGGCGTGGGCTAATATCCCCGCGAATTGCCAAGTTGCCACCTTTTTTACCAGCCACATCGAGCTTAAAACCACCCGAATCACCGTAAACTCGAGCTTTAATGTCTTTTATTAAACCAATTGGGCTGATGTTCAAACTGCCAGAGGCATTGGCTTCTAAGTCCTCGAGTTGAATTGGGGTATAGGAAATAAGTTTGGCTTTGGCGGTGGTATCAAGGGTTGCGCCAAGCGTGTCATCGGAAACCAGAACGCCACGAACTTGCAATGCCCCTTTTTCTAAACTGCCGAGCAGTTCCTTGGCGGTCAATTGCACCCCACTGATTGAAGCGGTCAGGTCTTTGAGGCTGACTTTAGCATCGGGTTTGCCGTAAGCACCACTCAGTTGTAAATCCAAACTACCCGTGGCTCGAGGGTCGTAATCTTTAATTTGTGGAATTAAATCTAAAATGGGGGTAAAGACGGTGTTCTTAAACGACATTGCTAAATCCACTTTGTCTTTGGCATAGTTTCCATTGATTCGCCATTCGCCTTTGCCACGCAGAATCAGGTCATCGAATTGCAAATTGCCATTGCTGTAAATTAAGCGACCCTTGCCACGCAATACATCGCCACCACCAGAGACCTCGAGCGGCACAAAATCCATTTTGATGGTTGAGGCTAATAAGTTGTCCACTGGGATTTCATAACGTGCAAAACCAGTCGCAAGGGCAGTCCCGGGCATATCTCCAAGAATTGCCGCCGCAAAAGCATGGAGCGGCGCACGGCTGAGTTCTAGTGTTCCAGTTGCAACTTTGCCATTAAAAGTCCCACTTAATTTGGATAAGCCATAACCATTTAAGTTGTACTGGTTAGAATTTGGGTCTGCCCCGCTTGCATCCTGAAAATTGGCAGTGTAGCGAATGGTCGAGCCAGCAATACGTCCGTTGACTTGTTTGGCAATCAATTTTAGGCGTTTGCCTTCTTGGTCTGGCAAACTAATCTCTAAATTACGCAATTGAAAATCGGTAAAATCTCCGACCACCACCACTGTCCCAGAAACGCGTCCCTTTAAGAATGGGGCAATGGCTTTAATCTGGCTAATGTCCTCGAGCCGAACGGTGTTCAGGTCAGCCCTGACACCAATAGGCTGTTCACCCGGTTGGGTTTTGGTGTAGGTCTCGAGCAGAGGTAAAAGGTCAGACAAACCGCCATCCCCTTTGAGTTCAATATTACCACCAAGGGCTTTTCCATTGCCCAGCAATTCAAACGAATCGCCGTTCAAATCCACTTTTCCCGAAACTGTGGCACGTACCCCTGAGTAAGACACAGGTAAATTCAGGGCGGTTAAATCGCCAGTGATGCCTTTTTCATCGGCTCGCACTTTGCCTTTAACTGCCCCCTTGCCTTCTGCACCTTGTAAATCCACGTCCAAGTCGCCTTGCCATAAACCTTTTTTATAGGCTAAATCGCCACTGGCGACTCCGGGTGTTCCTTTGTACTCGAGTAAGACCCGCACAGGATTGGTGCTAAGAACAGCCTTGCCAGAACCATCAATTTTCCAGCCCAAAGTTGGTACTTCGAGCGGGGTTTTTAAGTTCTGCCAATTGGCATCGGCTGTGCCTTGCCAACCAAAATCACTCTTTGTATCTTGTTGCAAATCGGCTTTGATGTTCAGAGTTCCGGCGTAACCCGCTAAACCTGTGCTGGCTAAAGACAAGTTTTGTATGCTTCCAAAAACACGCCCGTTATCAAAAGTAAAACGCCCTTTGTCTTGACCATCGCTTAAATCCAAACTGGCACTGATTTCGTTGGTCTCGAGCCTGACTTTAGCATTGGCTTGTAGTGTACCGACTTTAGCCGAAAGATTGGCACTTGGAATACTTAAAGAACCCGAAGCCCCAAGTTCAAGGGCAAGCACATCATCTTGGTAGACTATTTTGCCCGATAATTTGTTGTTCTCGAGTAGTAGCGTTCCAGAACCCGCCTCGAGCAACTGCAAACTGGCTTTAAGCGGCGATAAGCTACCGTTCAAGACAAATTTTGCACCATATAAATCGCCAGTACCGTTGAGGATTGGTTCAGCCAAAGCCCCAGAAATACTCAGTTGAGCCGTCCCAGTCAGGTTTTTACCACTGATTGGCGCAGCTTTAGGTAAGCCGCTTAGGTTAATTTGTCCAGCCCAACCAGCAGGGCTGTTGCTGGCAGTGCCACTGGCTCGAATCCCACTGGCTAAAAGATCGAGTTTTAGCCCCAATTGCTGATTGATATACCGCCCTTCAATTGTGCCAGTCGCATTACCCGTTACTGCACTCGAGAAGTTCAGGTCAAACGGTGCAGTGCGTCCAGTGGCATTGATGAACGCCTTGACCCCAGCCACCTCGAGCGGAACATTACTGGCACTTAAACGGTTGTCCTCGAGTTTGATTTCGCCATTTTTGAAACGCAAGATTCCCGCCAGACCATTTTGATACTGTCCAGTCACTTGGGCATCGGCAAGTTTTACACCAGCCAAGGCAACATTTTTTAAGCTACCCAGTAAACTCAGCATCGGTTTCTCGAGCGACCCTGTAACCTCGAGTTCGCCCTTTAACTGACCGTCTGCGCCGTTTAGAATCCCTTCAAGGGCTGTGTCTAATCTGGCATTGACTACAAATTTACCTTTTAAGCCTGTGCCAAGTAGGGTTTTAGCGGCGACTAGCTCGAGTTGACCTTGCAGCACATCCTGAACTGATAGTTGTAATTTACTCCCCTGTATCCCCTCGAGTTTAATTTGACGCAGGGCAATTGGTGCGGTGGGAAGGGTCACATCCATACTGCCTTGTAGGTTTGGGAATTGCCCTGCCAGCGTACCTTTGACGCTTAGGAATGGGAGTTTTGCCTCGCCCGTCAGTGCCAGATTTGGGCGGTTTGAAAGGAGGTCGGACAGAGCGATATTAAACTGCCCACTGGCTGTGCCTTTGAAATCTAAGTTGCCCGAGAATTCTGGATTGAGTAATTCTCGAGAAACCGCTAAATTGGCATCCACCGACCATTTTTCATCCTTTAAGCCTAAATCTGTACCGCGCAGGTTGCCAGACACGATTGGATTTGATAATCTTCCAGCCAAGTCAAGTTCGGCAAAAGCGCGTCCTGTAAAACCAAAAGACTCGAGATTGAGATTATTTAGACTGATAAACAGCGCAGGTGGTGCATTTTTTGCACCGAGCTTTCCATTGATTTTAGCTGTGCCACCCAGCGCTTGAAGCTCCAAGTTTTTTAATTCCAAATTGCCTTCTAAACCCGTTGCCTCATACTTTCCCTCGAGTTCGGCTGCGCCACTGGCGGTAAAATTCCCTATCGTCTCGAGCTTACCACTGGTCTCGAGCTTATTTAGTTGCACTTTCAAACCTTGGTTATCACCACTGGCGTTAAATTCAAGGCTGGTCTCGAGCGACTGCACTAGACTTGGCAAGAGCGAAGCCAGAGAAACTTTTTTTAGGCTTCCGGTGGCTTTCCAAATACCATTTTCATACTGCCCCTCGAGTTTGGCTTTTGCACCCTCGAGCTTGGCACTGATAACATTGCCTTGATACTGGGCTTGGAGTTTGGCATCCAGTGAATCGTCGGTGCTGTCTAGCACACCATCAAAGACCAATTCTGGTTTTGTCCAAGTCCCTAACGCCTGCCCAGCCCCCGAAATACGAAGCTGGTCTGGTTTTTGCCACCATGCGCCCAAATCAAAATCCAAAAATTCCCAAGAGGCTGTTAGTTTTTCGGCTGTTGGACTCGGCAGCGAAGCGCGTAATGCCCCGTTTTTCCAACGCAGATTGGCTTCCAAATTATTTTTACCAGCTAGTTCGAGTTTGCTGTCCTGCCCAAATAATTGCCCAACCAGATTCAGGTTGCCACCAAAACCCTGCTTGGTATTCCAAGTTAGGTCGCCAAGGGCTGTCAATTGCGAATCCAAATAAACAATCGGCGCATTGAGTTTTAATTCGGCTCGAGGCAAACTCAGCAGCCCCCCCTCGAGAACCCCCGAAAGAGCTTCTCCTGCCAAGTCCAAACGCCAATTTTGACCATCGAAAGTGCCTTTGATTTGTGTGTCTGGAGCAATTAAACCAAGTTGGGCTGTGCCGAGTACGCCAAAAATGTTCAGGTCTGGTTTTTCAAATGTTCCCGTTAAGGTGTACGCCAGCTTAGCAGGAGCGAATTCAAAACGACTCTCTAAGCTGCCTTGTAAATCCAAAGTCGGGTACAGTTCTCCCGCGCTTAGCACCGTCGCGTCGGTTCTGGTAATAGCAGTATTCTCGAGTTTCACGACTGGTTTTGTCAGTGTTCCAGCCAGTACAACATCACCAAGCACCGTGGCATCTAAACCTTGCACTACAAGGTCAGTTTGACCATTCACACGGATTTTTCCACTTAAAGCACTCTCGAGCCAAGAATCTTGAGCTTTCAGGCTCAGCACACCATTGGCAAGTTCTGGACTGCTAATTTTATATGTGCCATCGCCCAAACCAGACAACGAAACAGTTTCAGGCAGTTGCGGCAATTTCACCTCGAGTTGTCCAAGTAAATTTGGCAATGTTCCCTCGAGTTGTCCTTGCACTCGAGCTATCGGCAGTTCGGCAAGACCATTAAAACGAACAGTCGGGGTTTTAGAAAGAATTTCGGCTGCCTCCCAAGCAAAACTGCCTTTGCCAGTTCCAGACAAAAATGCCTTACCGTTTAAGATAGGGTTCAGTAATTGCCCAGAGGCTTCTAGGTTGCTGTTGACAAACCAAGTTTCGTTCTGCAACCCAGCATTGAGAATATCTAAACTGGCGCTGACTTCTGGCTCGAGTAACGCACCTGTTAAGTTCAATTTGCCCGACAAGAAACCTTTAACCCCTAAAGTCCCCAGTCGTCCTGCATCGAGTTTATTCAGTTCAGCTTGCAGTTTTAGGGTAGCTTTACTCGTCTCGAGTGGATTTGTCAGTTTGGCTTCAATCTGGCTGCTGCCGTTTAACGCCTCGAGTTTTAGATTGGTCTCGAGTAAATCTGGACTGAGTTCGGCACTGCCTTGAATCCGCGCCTTGCCCAGTGTGTCCACGGTTGCCACAACATCAAGATTGGGGCTGCTGACTGCCCATGTACTGCCCTCTCCCGAAGCTGCAAATGAACCAGAAACAAGCACCTGCTCGAGTTCCTTGGGTAAAAGATTTTCGGGTAAGTACGTTTCAAGCGCGAGGTTTTTGGTTGTACTACTGGCTTTCCAAGTGCCATTGTTCCAAGTACCTTGGGCGTTCAAAGCTGTTCCATCTACACTTAACTCAGCTTGATTGTTTTTATAGGTCAGTTTCAAACTCGAGTCTAAGACCTTATCTACACTGCTCATTAACCCTGAAAAAACAATTTGCGGATTTGTCCATTGCCCAGTTGCCTCGCCTTTGCCCTCGAGCCAGATGGTTTTGGGTTTGCCATAAAAAGCCCCAACATCCACGCGCTCTAACTCGAGTTTCGCCTCGAGTTCTGAGCTAATTTGACTGGGTAAGGTGGCTTTTAGGTTTAAGTCACGCCATGTGCTGATAATCTCGAGTTCGTTGCGTCCAAGAATTTTTAAGCCGCCAGACTCGCCAAATAACTGCCCGAGGACATTCAAACCACCCGAAAAACCAGCTTTGGTGTTCCATGCTAAGTTCCCAGAAGCGGTTAAGCGATTCTCTTCAAAAACAATGGGTGCATTAAGGCGCAGATTAGCGCTCGAGACAAAGCTCAGACCGCCTTCAATCACCCCAGAAAGCGCCTGTCCAGCCAATTGCAAACGCCAATTCTGACCATCAAATACAGCTTCTAGCCCCGTATTTGGCGCAATCAAACCAAGGCTGGCTTCTTGCAGTACACCTTTGGCGCTGACCCGTGGCTGCTCGAGTGTCCCCAAAGCCTCCCAAGTTAAATCGGTAGGCGCAAAAGCAAAGGTGGTTTTGGCAGTGCCTAGAAGCTCGAGTTTGGGGAAAACCTGCCCAGACCCGAAAGCCACAATATCTGTACCAGTCAGCTTGAACTGCTCGAATTGTAACGCTCCATCAGCGTACTTGGCGTTGCCCGTTGCCGCAAAACCAGCCGCGTCTGCCGCAATGTCAAGAATGCTTAAGGTATTTTTCTGGTACTCGAGTTTGGCTTTGGCACTTCCTGCCAGACCCGCAATACCTTGTAAATCTGTAATCTCGAGTGCGCCAACAGCACTTAAATCCGAGATTTTACCAGTTGCAATTAGGCTGGCTGCATCCCATGTGGCGTTGGCTTGGAGGTCATCACCACGAATTATTGCTGTGAGTTTTGAATTTTTCTCGAGATACAAACCACGCAAATCTAAATCCAGCACACGATTATTGGTCTCGAGTTGGCTGCCCGTAACCAGACCAGTCAGTTGCCCAAGTTCCAGTGATGCGTTCAGATTCGGGTAAACCGCCCCAGAAATACCATAATCCAGATTTAAGGGTGTAGAACCGCGTAAGGTTGTTGTCACCGAGCCTCGAGTGGCTTGCAATGTGCCATTGGCACTTAAGCCAAAACCTCGGGCTTCTAGGATTTTCAGATTCGCCTCGAGTTTGCCAAGGTCATACATTGGCAATTCAATTTGCCCACTGACACGCCCGCTTAAATCCAAAGCAAAAAGCCGTGCCAAACGCAAATCCAAATCAAGTTTTTCGGCTTTGAAACCCGTGTTAGAAACTTCAAAACTCGAGACACTCGAGCCAGTTGCCACATCACCTTTGGCATTCCAGACGGTGTTTTTAAGCTGCCCTGATAGATTTAAGCGCACGGCTTGTTGGTCGAGTTGCGTATTCTCGAGCGAAGTTTTGAAGCCTAAAACCCCAGCCTTCCAAGTTGCCTGAAAGCCAGCCGAACCCGCTTTGACCCCAGATTGTAATTCTTTGGGAAGCGAGGCTAAAAGTGGTTGCAAGGCTAAACGCCCATTGGCTTGGGCTTTTTCAAGGTTGCCAGAGCCTTTTAATCGCAATAATCCCGTGGTTTCAAGGCTTAGATTAGGGTTGCTCAACTCGCCCGTAACTCGAGCCGTCGCCGTGCCAGCTTGGT
>JAYWHB010000557.1:0-2793 GCA_043777915.1 Deinococcales bacterium | reverse complement strand
CCAAGAAATTAAAGACACCCATTTGCGCGAATTATTTGCAACAGACGCAAATAGAGGAACAGATTTTTCGCTTCAGGCGGCTGGGTTGTATTTGGACTACTCTAAAAACCGAGTTACGACAAAAACCATGAGCTTACTGCTCGAGTTAGCCAAAACCTCCAGACTCGAGCAGAAACGCGAAGCGATGTTCACGGGGCAAAAAATTAACACCACCGAGAACCGAGCGGTACTACACACGGCACTTCGGGCGGCTCGAGACTCGAGTGTTCTGGTGGACGGTACAAATGTGATTCCAGAAGTGTACGCAGTGCTAGACAGCATGGCGCTTTTTGCCGAACAAATCCGCAATCAGACTTGGCTTGGGCATACCAGTAAACCGATTAAAAACATTGTCAATATCGGGATTGGTGGCTCTGATTTAGGTCCTGTAATGGCGTATAAAGCCCTTGGGTTTTACTCGAGCAGAAATCTGACATTTCGTTTTGTATCGAACGTGGATAGCACCGATTTTACCGAAAATACCCGCGATTTAGACCCCGAAGAAACCCTGTTTATTATTTGCTCTAAAACCTTTAGCACCCAAGAAACCATGACCAATGCACGTTCGGCAAGGGCTTGGAGTTTGGGGGTCTTAAAAGACGAGGATGCAATATCAAAGCACTTTGTCGCCGTCAGTACCAATGCCAAAGCCGTAGCAGAATTTGGCATAGACCCTGCCAATATGTTTGGCTTTTGGGATTGGGTTGGTGGGCGCTACAGCATGACCTCGGCAGTCGGTTTAAGTTTAATGATTGCGATTGGTGAACAAAACTATCACGCCATGCTCGAGGGTTTTAGAAGTATGGACACACATTTTCGCAACGCACCTTTAGACCAGAACATGCCCGTTATTCTTGGCTTACTCGGCATTTGGTACAATAATTTTTTTGGGGCAGCCAGCCATGCGGTGCTGCCCTACGACCACTACCTGACCTATTTTAGTGCTTATTTGCAGCAACTCGATATGGAAAGTAACGGCAAAACCACCACTTTACTCGGCTCGAGAACCGATTATGAAACGGGGCAAATTATTTGGGGGCAACCCGGCACGAATGGGCAACATGCTTTTTACCAGTTAATTCATCAGGGTTCTAAACTGATACCGTGTGATTTTATTGCTTTTTCACAGAGTCTAAACCCACTGTCTAACCATCACGAACTCCTGCTTGCCAATGTGCTTGCCCAAAGTCAAGCACTGGCATTTGGTAAAACTCCTGAAGAAGTGGCTCGAGATGGAGTGCAACCAGACTTAGTACCACACAAGGTTTTTGCGGGTAATAAACCAAGCAACACGATTCTAGCCTCGAGCCTAACCCCGTTTGCACTTGGCGCACTGGTGGCACTCTATGAGCATAAAGTCTTTGTCCAAGGCATTATTTGGGATGTCAACAGTTTTGACCAATGGGGCGTAGAGCTTGGCAAAGTCCTAGCCCAAACTATCGCCCCGCAACTGCTTGGGGAGGCATCAATACCAAATGACCAAGACAGTTCAACCACGGCGCTTCTCGCCAAACTAAAACAACCACGTTAAACTACTGCTACAATAGAAAAGTGCATAAGAAAACCCTAACCAAGCCAGATGGTCGCGCCCTTCATCTGTACTCGAGTACGCCTATTACCGATGGCATTATTGCCCCGAGTCCGGGCAATGAACCAATTGTTGGCAATCCGCACATGCGCTGGCATCCGCTCCGTGGTGAATGGATTACTTTTGCGGCTCACCGCCAGAGTCGTCCGTTTTTACCACCACCCGATTACAACCCGCTTGCTCGGATGACCAACCCAGAAATTCCCACAGAGTTACCCGTTGGGGATTATGAAATCGCGGTTTTTGATAATCGTTTTCCGAGTTTAGAACTCGATGCACATGACCCGCCCGAAGCCCTAGATGCTGGGCTTGTCCCAACTGTAGCGGGTGTTGGCAAATGCGAGGTCGTGGTTTTTGACAATGATGCAAGCAGTAGCCTTGGGCGGCTGCCACTATCTCAAATTGAATTGTTGCTCGAGGTTTGGACTGACCGTTACCGCGAACTTGGACTGCTTGAACAAATCAAATACATCATGCCCTTTGAGAATCGCGGTGTAGAAATGGGGGTGACGCTGCATCATCCGCATGGGCAAATCTATGCCTATGACCACATCCCGCCAGTCCCAGCGCGTGAACTCGAGATGCAGGCTGCCCACTTTGTAAAAACAGGGCAGGGTTTACTCGAGGGAATAATCCAAGCCGAAATCGAATCTGGTGAACGAATCGTGGTACAAACCGAAACGGTGATTGCCTTTATTCCAGCTTTCTCGAGATACCCATTTGAAACTTGGATTGCCCCAATTGCCCCCAAAGCCAGTCTGCTCGAGCTAACAGACTTAGAACGTAAAGACTTGGCACTGGTCTTAAAGACACTGCTCTTAAAGTTTGACCATATGTTTGATAACCGCCCGATTTTCCCGTACCTGATGGTCATGCACCAAGCCCCAACCGACGGGCAACCACATCCAGAAGCCCATCTTCACCTCGAGTTTTACCCGCCGTACCGCACCAAAGATAAACTCAAATACTTGGCTGGCACAGAACTCGGTGCGGGGTTGGTGGCAATGGATGTGCTGCCAGAACAAAAAGCCCCCGAGTTACGGGCTGTGGATGTGACGCATTTGTTAAGTTAAATATCATAGGTCACGCGCTTACTCAAAATCCTATTTTGAACCATCGTCATCACAAAAACCAGTACAAAAAGGGCAAATGCCATGGCACTGGCA
>JAYWHB010000556.1:0-2796 GCA_043777915.1 Deinococcales bacterium | reverse complement strand
AATGCTCCAATAAAGCATTATGAGTTCTTGGCTGACAGCAAGAGCCGCTTTGATTTGGGTTAGTTGAATACGTTTTTTTAGGTTGGTTAAGAAAATCTCGTATTCGGTTTTTGGTTGTCTTAACATAGATTTCCTTTTGAGACTCGAGACTCGTGTTACGTCACAGATTTTTCTTTCCTCGAGTTTTCTGATGTTGTCTTTGATGGGCTTGCCTTATCTTCTCGAGTAAATCCCTTGGGCTGGTTTCAAAAGCTGCGAAACTACTGATGTTATCGTCTTTGAGATGTATTTGCCCTTCGCCCGTGTTGCCTCGGTGTTGACCAGTCGAGTAATACTTGTTGTTTGCAATTTCGTTGGATGCCAGAACCCAGTACCGAATCACATCTCGCCAAACACCAATCCAAATAAAAACATCGGCGCAAGCGGGTTTGACTTGCTGGAAATTCATGTCAAAGCGTTTTTCTGAACTCGAGGCTAGAGCTTTGACATACAGTGCTTCTTGGCTGTTAAAATCCACGGCTCGAGAGGCTTTCACTTCGATTTTGATGTTGTCAAGTAAAAAATCGTACTGACCTGAATAGCTCGAGTCTAATTTCTTGGTGGGTTTGACCAGTTCGGGTGTAATTTCTTTTAAGTGACCCTGCGCCCAACTCTCTCCAAATCCTCGGGGCGAAGTCATTTCAAAAAGGTGCAAGTACATATTCCGAGCTAAGTATTCGTCGCGCAGGTCGTAGTAATCGTTTAATAAAATTATATTGTTGCCCATTAGTGTTGCGATTAAAAATTCAAATTCGTTAAAAGGATAGACCGAGAACAAATCATCTAACCTTTGCATGATTTCTTCGCGTTTTTCTTGTTCTAGCTGCTCGAGTAAATTATCTAAATGCTGTTTCAAGATTTCCATAATGTTCCCTCTATCAATTCTTTTTCTTCTTGGGTAAGTTCAAAAATTGCAAATATCAAATCATTTATTTCCGAACTCACCATTTTTGTTTTCAGCACATTATCTACAAGTTGCTCGAGTTTATTATGCACATCTGGCTCGAGATTCGGGAATGGTAATTTTTCAAGGTCGCCACGCAGCACTTTATGGGTGGCGAATTTCTTGATGAATAAAAACTGAAAGATACTCGAGTTCAGAAACGCCAAGCAAACTTTGATGCTCATATTTGGTAATTTTGGAATCAGGATATTGGCGCTGTTTAGCGTTAAGCCTTGGGTATCATCGAATGCAAAAACCAATTTTTTTGAAATAAATTTGTAAACCAGTTTTTCATCTGCTCTAAAAAACCGTTCTGGAGCGACTTGTTGGAACTGGCTTGGCGTAAATTCGATAAATGTTTTTGCAGCAGTTAAGTAAAAAGGGCTAATATCCATGCCTCTAAAAATAGCTTCGGCTGTGGGCGTTGGCTGCTCGAGTAAATGCTTGGTGTTATCGCCTGTGACAATCCCAAGCGCCCACTCTGAATGACCTTGTAAAGTCAAATGTGGTTTTGCATAAAATTTTTGAATTAAGGCTTCTACGGTGTTATCTACCCGAGTATCAAAAATGTAATCGGTATTGTTTAGAAATCTGTTTTGACCAACTCGAGTGAGCAATTTATTTTCGTCTTGCAGTAGAAGCGTATTGTTATCTTGAATTTGATTGATTAAGTCTAATCGAATCACAGGTGTAAAAACACCACTGAATTGTCGTCCGAGTTGAATGATTTTTACAATTTTACTGTTTTTAACAATAAATTCTCGAATATCGGCATGGCTTCGGATTTTTAGAATTGATTCGGGCAGAATAAAAGAAAGCGCTCCATTTTTTCTTAGTAATTGCATGGATTTAAGAATAAACATCGAATAAGTTTCGCTGGACTCGAGGACATTCTGAAATTGAACTGGGATACTCGAGTTTTTATACGCTCCCCACGGTGGATTAGTGGCAATCAGATCAAAAAAACCAATCAGGTGATTCGTGTTACAAAAAAAGTCTCCATTGGCTAAATCCGACAGTGCATCTAAGCAAAAAATATTAGGAGCAAATTCTGCTTTTCTATAGTGCATCAGCAAATTGATACGGGCTATTTGAACAGCCAATTGGTCAATGTCAAAACCATAAATTGCTTCTGGTGGCAAAAAAAAGGTTTTAGCTGCCTCGACTAAGTATTTTCCAGTGCCACAACAAGGGTCTAGGAAATTACTGACTGTCTCGAGTCGAACGTCTTGTAAAGCATTTTGTACCAAATGCGTTGGGGTGTAATATGAACCCAAATTCGATTTATTGCCTTCGCTGCGTAAAGATTGGTATAAAATCCCCAAGACATCATCTGTGTCTTGAGTAAAAAGTAAGTTGTAAACATCTGCGTAGCATTCCTTATGGGTTATTTCCCCAAGAGAAATCTGCCAGCCAAGCATTTCTTGCCTAAGAGAAACTCGAGTAAATTCTGCTTGGGTCAAATCAAAAACATCTGATTGACTCAAGCGTTTGAGTTCGCCGCTCTGCTCGAGACGACAAATTGTAGCTAAAAATAAAAGTGGTTCGATGACTAAAGAGTAAGTCTTAAATTGTTCTAAAATGTTGTTTAAGGTACTGATAAACCCCGAATTTGAATTGTACTCGAGCGGAATAAAATCATTTTTAGAGTGGGCTTTATTGGCTCTGGTTTGTAATTTTTTAAGCGCACCACTCGAGATTTGATTTTTTAAGAGCGCCACACTTTCTTCAGAAAAAGCAATCGGACGCGAATTGATAGGCTGAATCAATCCAGCTTTGACCCAGTTTCTGATGGTCGCAGAGGAAACACCCAT
>JAYWHB010000555.1:0-2811 GCA_043777915.1 Deinococcales bacterium | reverse complement strand
GAATGGAAGCAAACGGTGGCGCAAAACCCTTGTGGAACGGCGATGCCAGCCGTGTCCATGTTCGCAAAGCCCAGTACCATTACAGTTGGGATTGGGGTCCAAAACTGCTTGACAGTGGCATTTGGCAAGAAATTCGGCTCGAGCAGTTCAATGCCCGAATTGCCGATGTTGCCCTAGAAAGCAAACTTGAGCCAAATTTTGAAACCAGCAGCTTAGATATTTTATTGCAATTAAACGGGCAATTTGAAACAGCCGAAGTGGTCTTGACCCTTTGTGACCCCAACGGCATACAGCTCGAGAAAACGCAGTTGCCAGCCACAGCCGCACTTAAACACCAATTTATGGTCTTACAACCCAAACTCTGGTATCCGCATACCCTTGGTTCTCAGCCCTTGTACTGCCTCAAGGTGGTGCTACTCCAAGACGGGGTTATTGTAGACCAGTCTGAGCAATCCTTTGGGATTCGTCAGGTGCGGGTTGTACAAGAACCAATTGCCAACCAGAGCGGCTCGAGTTTTTACTTTGAAATCAATGGTATTGCCCTATTCACGAGTGGCGCAAATTGGATTCCCGACGACCTGATGCTGGCTCGAGTCACCCCAGAGCGTTACCGCGCCCGAATCGAAGCTGCTAAAAATGCCAATATGACGATGCTGCGAATTTGGGGCGGTGGGATTTACGAGGATAAAATCTTTTACCAACTTTGCGACCAGCTTGGCATCATGATTTGGCAAGATTTTATGTTTGGTTGCGGAATTTACCCATCTTACCCAGCTTTTTTAGAGAATGTAAAACAAGAAGCCAGCCATCAGATTAAGCGCCTGCGGAATCATCCAAGTATTGTGATTTGGACAGGCAATAACGAAGATTACCCTTTGGCATTTGGACAAGGCTTATACGATGCCAGCGCAGCCCCAGATGCCACGGCAACCTTTGGCGCTCGAGTGATTTATGAACAGATTTTGCCAAGTTGTATGCAGGAATTTGCTCCAGCCGCCTATTACCAAGCGGGAAGTCCTTTTTTTGGGGCGTTTCCAGATGACCAAACCATCGGTGACAGGCACACTTGGGATGTCTGGGGAAGTGCGGCAGTCCCTTACCGAGATTATCAGCATTTGGGTGGACGTTTTGTCTCTGAATTTGGAATGTGTGCTGCCCCACGGCTCGAAACCCTGCGCGAAGTGATTCCAGCCAGTCAATGGAGTCCGAGCAGCCCAAGTTTTGAACACCATATGAAAGCTGACCAAGGGATGATGCGCTTACATAAATATGCCGCCGATATTGCACAAAACCTAGAAACCCTAGAAGGTTTTGTTTTTGCTACCCAAATTGTCCAGTCCGAAGCCTTAAATGCGGCTTACCGAATTTGGCGACGGGCTTGGGGGACAAATAATAACCGAGCTTGCGGCGGCGCACTTGTCTGGCAACTGAACGACTGCTGGCAGGTCAGCAGTTGGGCAATCATAGACTCGAGCCACCGTTATAAACCAGCTTATTACACGGTCAAACGCGCCCTGCAAGCCATCACCATTAACCTCTGGACAGATGGGGCAATTTGGGCAAGCAACAGCCATTTAGAAACATGGCAGTGCGACCTCGAGATTCGTATTTTTGATCTACAGGGGCAAGTAACCCATTTTGAAACTCGAGCCGTAGATTTGGCTGCCAATGCCAGCACCGAACTTGGCAGACTTCCCCAAGGACAAATGATTTATGCGGTGCGTTTACTGCAAAACAACCAAGTGATTGCCAGAGACAGTATCTTCCCCGAGCCTTACGTGCAGTTTGAATTACCAAAAGCCAAAATTGAAGTCGAGCAAATCGGAAGGCAACGACTTAAAATCAGCAGCGATAAACCCGTCAAAGCCGTTTGGCTCGAGACCAACGAAATTTCGGACAACATGCTTGACCTAATGCCCAACGACCCGCAAATCCTCGAGTTACTGAGTATCCCCAAACAACTTGAAATTCGTTTTTTAGGTGGTCAGAAAGTCTTTGATTTGCAAAACCAATTGGTTGTGGGGGATGATTAACCATGCCACTCTTTGACTTGCCACTCGAGCAATTACAGACCTACCGCCCAGAAGTTCTCGAGCCATCTGATTTTGATGCTTTTTGGCAGCAGACACTCATCGCCACTCGAGTCCATGCACTAAACATCGAACTTACCCCTATAAATTCCCCATTTCAGACAGTCGAAAGTTTTGATTTGACCTTCTCGGGGTACAACGGGCAAGCGATTAAAGCATGGCTGACTTTACCTAAAATTCGAGCCGAAAAAATCGCGGCAATCGTTGAATTTGTTGGTTACGGCGGTGGGCGCGGCGAATCCCACGATGCACTTTTTTACGCCAGTGCTGGTTATGCCCACATCATTATGGACACTCGAGGGCAGGGCAGTGTTTGGAGTAAAGGCAGTACCCCAGACATAGACGATAACCCCGGCAACGGACATATCCCCGGCTTTATGACCAGAGGCATCACCCACCAAGACCGCTATTATTACCGCCGCGTTTTTAGCGATGCGGTTCGCGCCATCGAAACCGCTAAAAACCTCAGCATGATAGACCCAAAACGCATTGCCGTAACTGGCGGTAGCCAAGGTGGAGGAATTGCCATCGCCGCCGCCGCCCTCGAGCCAGTGGCGGCACTCGCTCCCGATGTCCCGTTTTTGTGCCATTACCGCCGAGCCACCGAAATCGTGGCGACCCACCCCTACGGTGAAATCACCCAGTACCTAAAAATGCACCGTGACCAACTCGAGCAGGTTTTTAGCACCCTGTCTTATTTTGATGGCATCAATTTTGCCAA
>JAYWHB010000554.1:0-7794 GCA_043777915.1 Deinococcales bacterium | reverse complement strand
CTGGACAAGGACAAGGCACGGGCGGCGAGTACATCTACTGGTTTGACCCAAGTGGCAAGTATTACCAGACCAACATGCCCTACATTGTTACGACCGATGCAAACCGTACAGGAATAAAGAAGTAAGGCAAAGGGCGAAGGGCAAAAGGCGAAGGTAAAACCTCTTTCGCCTTTTGCCTTTTGCCTTTAGACTGCTCTTATGATTCAGATTCTCGATACGACCTTGCGTGATGGTGCTTTGGCTGGTGGGGTCACGCTGTCTACAGACGATAAATTGCGGCTTGCTCCGCTCATAGATTCGCTTGGGGTTCATGACCTCGAGTGCGGCTGGGCGAGTGTTTTTCCTAAAGACCTCGAGTTTTTTGAACGGGTCGCAGAACTCAAACTTCGCGCTCGAGTGGTGGCTTTTGGGGCGACTCGCCGTCCAGAGACACTGGTTAAAAAAGATAAAGGTCTCGAGTTGTTGCTGGCTTGTCACACACCAGCCGTGAGCTTATACGGCAAGGTTTGGGGCTTGCATGTCGAAAAAGTGCTACGAACAACCTTATCGGAGAACCTAAAAATGCTTTCCGACAGCGTGGCGTACATGCGTGAATCTGGGCGTGAAGTGATTTTAATGGCAGAACATTTTTTTGATGCAATGCGAGATTCGCCCGAATATGCGCTCGAGTTTGTCAGAACGGCACTCGAGGCTGGGGCAAACACGATTGTACTGGCAGACAGCAACGGCTCGAGCTTACCAACCGATATTCAAAGCGGGGTCAAGCGAGTTCTCGAGTTTTCGAGCGTGCCAGTCGGGGTGCATTTGCACAATGATTTTGGCTTGGCGTTGGCAAATGCGCTGGCAGCGTTTGAGGCTGGGGCAACCCATTTACAGGGTAGTATTAACGGGTACGGCGCTCGCAATGGGATTACCGATTTAACTGCGCTGCTGCCGATTCTTAAACTTAAACTTGGGCATGAGGTCGTCTCAGACCAGCAATTGACCCGCTTAACGCCAGTCGCACTCGAGGTTGCCGAAATTATTGGCAAAAGCGCCGAGATGGACGATGCTCCTTTTGTCGGGCGCAGGGTCTTTGAACATAAAACCGACACCCATGTGGCGGCTGTTTTGACCAGCCCAGAAGCCTACGAAGCTGTGCCGCCCGAAAAAGTTGGCAATGCCCGCAAACTGATTATCCCCGGAGTCTCGAGACCCAGTTATTTAGCCAGAATTGCCGAGCAGTACGATGTCAATTTATCCGATGGTAGCGCCTCGAGTAACCGCATTTTAGCCGAACTGAAACGGCTCGAGGACACTGGCTACACCTTTGAAGATGCTCCCGCCAGTTTAGAACTAGCCTTGGGGCAACTGACTGGTAAATTTATCAAGGTTTTATCGGTTGAACGGGTGCGTTTATTTGATGCGATTCGGGGACGAGACCGCCCAGTAGTCGAAGCCAGCCTGAGTGTCCGTGTTGGCTCTGAGGAAGAATATGTGGCAGCCGAAGCCACAGGACCCGTCAAAGCCTTCTTAAAAGCCATTAAAGCCGCCATTAAGCTATCTGAGGACAGTGGTATTGCCCTGTATGCCAGTAAACTCGAGACGGTTAGCTTAAAAGTGCGTAGCCTGAACAACCGCAGCGAATCACTGCGGGTCAGAGCCGCGATAACTTTTTCGGATGGCACACGCGACTGGACTTGTATCGGTATTTCTGAAGATTTACTCGAGGCTTGCTGGAAAGCTCTGGTGGATGGTGTCGAGTACGGCTTAGCCACCCGTTAATGAGTTCTCGAGAAGTTACGGCGGAGGCTAGAAGCCAAACTACTCGTTAGTGTTATTATTTATTAAGATGCCGCTCGAGACTGCTTTTGGAAAATTAACCTTGATTGGCGGCGGATACCATTCGCGGGTCTATGCCAATGACCGTAACGAAATTGTAAAAGTTTATAAGCACAACACGGGAATGCACCATTTAGAAGCTGCCAACATGACTCGAGCAGGACTGGGCGAATGGTTGGTTGGTACGTTTGAAGTGGCTGAACAAGAAGCCTTGGTGATGAAGCGCTTTGACGGTGCGCCAGTCAGTGCCAAAACAATTGTGGCAGCCTTACCTGCGCTCGGAGTTTTTTTACGTCAAATGCACCAAGATAAGCTAGAAATTGTGGATACAAGCCTAGTTAAGCAAAAAATCGAGCGTTTTAGAAGCAGCTTAAAAGCCTTTGAAAAACCGCTTGAACCAATGTTTACTCGAGTACAAACAGCCTTGGAGTCAAATCTGCTCGAGGTTCAAAGTAGTTTTTGTCATTTAGACCTGTGGTTTGAAAACATTCTTTTTGCCCCACCGAACCAAGTGCGGGTGGTGGATTGGCACAAAGCAGCCTTAGACGACCCCGCCAGAGATTACGCACTGCTTTTTACGGGTACACTTGAATTACTTCCAATAGAAACAGCCACCCACGAAATTCTAAAATTAGCCCAAGCCGAAAACCTCGAGCCGCGCCTACCTGCCTATGTTGCCTTATCCACTCTGCACGACCTGCACTGGTTTCTTGAAAAGAATCCCGATGGTTTCCAAGCCGCTTATGACCTAAAAGTGCCTCGGATTACTTGGTTTCTAAAAGCCTTAGCGTCGCAACAATAAACCAATCAGCACTGCTGCAAGTACACCCGCAAATGCCAAGGCAATGTTGACTCGAGTATCTTTTGTCACGCTTTTATCTTGCCAAACAAGCACTGCCCCAGAAAGTGGCACAAGCATCAGCACACCAATCCCCAGCCAAAGCACAGGACGTAAAACAATGCCAATCGCTAAAAACAAAAGTGCAGCACTCAACCCAAGCCCAAAAACTCGAGCCAATTGCTGTTCTAGGGTAAAAGCACTTCCTCTTTCCTCTCTCATCTTTCCTCTGCTTTTCATAACCAATACTTTCTAAATAAATCAAAAGCACTGTACAACACCAAAGCACTAAACATCAGTTTTAGGGTTCGCACTGGCACTCGAGCCGCCCAACCGCTCGAGACCCTTGCCCCAATCAGTATCCCAAGGGCGATTGCACCTGCCAGTTCTGGCTCGAGTTTGCCACTGGCAATTTGAATACTGGCGTTAGCAATGGCGGTAAAACCCATCATAAAGGTACTGGTCGCCACGGCTGCTCGAAATGGTAAACCGACCAAAAGATTTAAGACTGGCACTTGAATTGTGCCGCCGCCAATCCCAAGTAAACCGCTCATGATGCCACCAAAAACAAGGGCTGGCTTTGCCAATTTAGACGGTTCTGGGCGTTCAGCATCGGCTTTATTTAAGCCTCGAATCAGTTCAAAAGCGGTGTAACACAGCAACACCGAAAAAACCGTGGCAATCAGCTTTGGCTCGAGAACTAACAGCAGTAGAGACCCAATAATTCCACCAAACACGGTGAGCGGTGCAAGAGCATACGCCGTTTGAAAACGTACAAAACCGCCTTTTGCCAAGTACCCAGCGCTCGAAGCCACCGCCACCGAAAGCACTCCAAGTTGTGAGGCAGCAATGATTTGTTGCAGGGTATGCGGGTTTGACAGAAACTGACCGCCAAGAAGTTCCATGGTTGGTACAACCACCACCCCGCCGCCCAGCCCAAGCATTGCCCCAAGTCCACCAGCCAATAAGCCAGTCACCAGTGGAAAAAGCACATCTAACCAGTTCACGCCCAACAGCATACCGCTTAGAATAGTCTGGTGCTGCCTACCGAATTTTTAATCAATACTTTTCGTGGTGGCATCATCACCCCCCATGCCCTCGAGCTAAGTGCCGATAACCTCGAATTGGCTCGAGGCATTATTTTGTTATTTGAACTGCATCATGGGCGTTCCAGACGTGACCTAGACGAAGCACTCGAGGCAGATACAGCCGACAGCACCGATTACCGCGTCCGCCGTGGTTTAGCCCATTTGTTGTACTCCGAAAGTTGTGAATTTAGCGCTCAAAGCAGTATAGAACCCAGTTTGGCTCGAGCCGAAGTCTTTGCCATGGCAGCCAAGCACCGCCCAAGCCTAGTCACTGCCGCTCAAACCCTCGAGATGGTGGCGGTGCAACTGAGTACAAGCCAGACCAGACCAATCACTCGAGCCAATGTAGAACAAAGCCTGTACGCTGACCTGCGCGAAGCCCAAATCATTGCCTTTACTGCCCCAACCCCAGAATGGCTACTTGAACGCTACAACCTCGCGCAAGCCCAAGGTATCTTGTACCGCGCCTCGGAACTGCTGGTCACTGCCCACCGCAACAACCCGGGGCAGTACAAGCTGCTGTTCAAATACCTAAAACTCTTTGGTCTCATGCACCGTATTAACGGCGACCCAGATGCTGGCTACACGATTATGCTCGATGGTCCCTCGAGTTTATTTCAACCCAGCACGAGGTATGGCATCGCTTTTGCCAAATTTTTACCTGCCCTGCTGCATGTTTCTAAATGGACATTACAAAGTAAAATTCAAGTGCGGCATTATGATGGCTCGAGGGACGAAGCCGAATACGTTTTGAATGACTCCACCAGCTTAAAGTCTCATTATAGCGCAGGAAAAATGTTCGATAGCCTTCTCGAGCAATCATTCGCTAGTCGTTTTGCCCAAACTCAAACTGATTGGCAACTCGAGCGCGAAGTGGATATTGTAGACTTAGGCGGGACAGTTATGATTCCAGATTTTAGGCTGGTTCACCCAGACGGGCGCAGCATTTTACTCGAGATTATTGGTTACTGGCGAGCCGAGTATTTAGAACGAAAACTCCGAAAAATTCAAACCTCCGAGCGCCCAGATTTGATTTTGGCAGTTTCGCAACGCCTGAATTTAGGCAAAGAAACCGCCCTGAAACTCGAGCGCTACAACAATCAAATTATTTGGTTTAAAGGGGTTCTCGAGCCTAAAAGTGTGCTGAAACTCGCCGAGCGCTTGCCGAGTTCTTTGGTTCACCCAATATAAAAATGCCCCCAAACTTGGGGGCATTTTGTTGGTGCTTAGTTTATTTGATGATGTCGGCTGTAATCACAACCAGAAGTTGCTTTTGGTCATCCGAAGTTTTGGTGGTCTTAAACAAATCACCAATCAAAGGTATTGCACTCAGAATAGGTACACCTGAAGTGGTTGTGTCTTGGGTTGTGGCGAGTAAACTTGCCATCAAAAGTGTTTGCCCAGACTTCAAACGAACAATTGATTTAGCGGTGTTATCCACAAAGTCAATACGGTTTGGGTTTGGATTGGCTGCATTTTGAACCGAGCTTACTTCGGCATTCAGGTCTAAGGTAATGCTTCCGTCGGCGGCAATGGTTGGCGAAGCATCAATTTTCACACCAAAAGTTAAGGTTTTGTTAATGTTTGTGGCTGTTCCTGGAATACTCAATTCAATCCGTCCACCAGAACGGACAGAACCTGTACCATTATTGAGGACAGTCAGGGTTGTGTCATTAATTCGGCGCGATAAGCCTTGGGTCTCGAGGGCATTCAAGGCAGCCGTCACATTTAACCCAGCCAAACTATTGGTCGCGTCTGCCACAAAGTTGAGCGCTCCGCCGATAATCGAACCAGAGAAGTTACCAAGCCCGATGCTTTTCCAATCAACACCTAACGAACGGGTCGCAGAATCGTTGTTTTCTTGAATCCGAATCCCAATGTTGACCAATTGTTGTGGCTTATCAAGTTTTTGTACCAAAGCAATTAAACCAGCTATCGAGGCTTCTGGTCCACGAATAATCAGAGTATTTGAGGTGTCATCAGCAACAATGCTGATATTAGGAACTGCTTGAACGGCGACAGCGTTTGGTGCGGCAATACCAGTGGTTGTGTTGCCTGTGGTGGTGGGCCCAGCCACCAATTGCTTTAGAATATCGGCTAAACGCGAAGCCTTACCAAAAGATACCGCATACAGTTCTTGCACAATTCTCGAGCTATCAGTCACGACAGGAGCGGCATTGGCAATATCTATTTGTACCAATAACGCGGCAATATCGGTGTGCTGATTTTGTGTGGCAGTAATCACCAATTTGTTTGTTCCGACCACAGGCACAATTTTCACATCGGTAAATTGGGCGCTGAGTGCCTTAGCGATATTTTCGGCGTTGGACTTAATTTCGTAAGTTTTAACCACCAAAACTGCGGCAGGTGTGGTATTGGTTGGGGTTACGGTTTGAACAGGAGCGGGTGGACGGAATTTCTGCACCACTTCTGGAGGACCAACCACCACCACATCGTTAGGCAGGAGTTCATAATCAAGGTTATTCAAAGAAACAACCATGCTCCACACTTGACGAAACGGAATGGCTTTGAAGTTATACGACACATTTTTAGCAGCAATACCTTCAGTGGTGGCTTGGAGTTTAACTAGGCTGGCGAGTTCACGGAGGTACTGCGATAATTCCATCCCACTGCTCGGAATATCCACAGTGACCAATTGGTCAAATCGTGCGTCGTTGGGGAAGCGATCATTGGTGATTCGCTGCCCTAGTGCAGGGGCGCATAAACTCGAGAGGGCGAAAAAAGCGACCAGAAGTACGTTTCTGAGTTTTGTCATGTTCATCACTATACCTCGAGAATTATGGTTTTTGTAACTTGAGTGTAATGGTTTGATCGCCCAATGCGAGAACCGCTTCTGTTTCAGAGAATGAACGTAAAACTACTTTGCTGTCTTTGACGAGTGAACCGCCAACTGCTACCACTTTGATTCCTTGGGCTGTGCGAAACACCGCCTTGCGTACTTCTGATGAAAGCACAAAACCAACAAATTCAACTTTTTGCGTATCCACAAAGACTTCAAGTTCTGGGCGAACGGCTACAGGAGGTGCAATCACCACAGGCACAACCACGACTGGCTTAGGACGTAGTAGGTCAATGGCGGCACTTGCGCCGACAGTCACGATGTCATTGGAAACAATGTAGTAATCAAGTGCGCCCAATGCCAGTAATACATTCCAAGCCAAACGCAGGGGTAGTCCTCGTAAGTTGTAATCAATGTTGCGGTTTGGGATATTGACCGGAATGACTTGTAATTTCGCCAATGCCACAACATCACGGACAGCCCCTTCAAGGGTTTTACCAGTCGTAAAGTTGAGGGTTAGTAAGGCATTTGGAGTGCTGGTTGGTAGTGAAGCTGGGCTGGCATTAAGAACCCGCAAACGTTCAATAGATGCTTTATCCGAAACAACCATTACATTTCCTAATAACTCATAGTCAAAGTTACCAAGTGCCATTGTGACATTCCAAGCATCACGGAATTTCACGTCATTCAACGGGTAATTCACAGCTAATTGTGGGACATTCTCGAGAATTGGCTGCAATCCAATTGTTCCAGCAAGCTCCTTAATGTAGGTGTTGAGGTCAATACCAGATGGCAAATTGACTGTCACACGTTGATCAAAACGGGCTTCTTTAGGCAAGCGATCATCATAGGGTTGTTGCGCTAAACCAACGCTTGCCCCTATCCAGAGTACCATTGCAAGTAACGAAATTTGAATCTTCATGTGCGACCTCACCGTTTCACTAAAGGTAGAGTTAAGAGTTCATTGCCGAGTGCCAAAACCACTTCTGTGGGGCTTACCGATTTCAGAATAACACTGGAATCACGAATGAGGGGATCGCCTTCTGCAATTGATAGCAGACCACGACTGGATTGAAAGAAGGCTTTTTTAACTGTGCCAATTGAAAAACCAGCATACTCGAGACGTAAATCTTCTTGGACAAGGCGACGCAATTCTATTAACTCGGCGGTAGGTGCAACTGGAATGATTGGCGCTGTGATGGTTGGGTCAGGGGTTGTTGGGGTTGTTACTGTGCTTGGAGTTGTTG
>JAYWHB010000553.1:0-7809 GCA_043777915.1 Deinococcales bacterium | reverse complement strand
TCAAAAAAGGCAGTTTCGCCCATCAAGCCGCCGTAACTGGCGATACGGTTGGCGACCCATACAAGGACACCGCCGGTCCAGCCATCAACCCAATGATTAAAGTCGTCAATATCGTGGCGTTGTTGCTTGTGCCGCTTCTTGTTCAACTCGGACGAATTTAAGAATCATTTTGAAGGCTCGAGGCTTAACACCTCGAGTTTTTTGTTGTCACGGGCTTGTCACTTGCTCTTGGGTTTAATACGTCATACTGTGAGGCATGAATTTGCTCGAGTTTCGCCAAGAAAAAGACCAATTTTTTAAGTCAAGAAATTCGCCTTTGCCAGCTTCTATTCGGGCTATTTTTACAGGTTTGAAGTATTTTGACGAAAATCCAAACTTGCGGCAAACTGTGGCTTTAGAGCCGGACGCAAATCAAGAGGCAGTTTTGATGCAAACCAGCACAGGTTCAGAGCGGGTTTATTTGCGTTTAGGCTGGGTGAGTTTTGTGGTTGAAAACCTAAACTCGAGACTGGCGGTGTTTGTGCCAGAAGGTGAACCAGAGGCGACAGAACTCTTTATTCCTTTTCGGGATGCCAGCAGTGGGCAAGAAACCTACGGCTCAGGGCGGTATCTCGAGGCGGAGCGCAGTGGTGACAAAGTAATTTTAGATTTTAATTTGGCGTATAACCCATATTGTGCTTACTCGGATGGTTGGTCATGTCCGATTCCACCGCTCGAGAACTGGTTAAAAGTACCGATTCAGGCTGGCGAGATGTTACCCCCCAAACTCGAGCCAGTCTCGAATGTCATTATCGGAGGCGATGATGACTGATACCGCCATTGCCACAACCGAAATCAAAAAGAATTTAGAACTTCACTTAGACAAGCACGAATGGGAAGCGGCTTTGGGTAAACTCAGGGCGCTAGAATTGGTTGGGCAGTCGGATGCCGAACTCGAGCGGGCGCTGCTGTTCATGACTGATTTTCTGGAGGCGCTTCGTGCCAAGAATTATGCTGGGGCAGCCAAAACTCCTAAAGAAGGCTGGCAACGCCTTGGTGTTGATGCGACAGGTGTTGATGTTGCACTCGAGGCGTTACTGGAAGCCGAAGCCAATTGGCGAAATGGAGCAAATAAAGTCAAAGTTTCTTTGCAAAAAGCCGTATTGCACCCAATGACCAAAGCCGAAGCCGAAAATCAAATGGGGGTATTAGAAGCGGTTCTCGAGAACCAAGACGCAGCCCGTACACATTTTCAAGCGGCTTTGGCAGCCGACCCTAGGCATTACCGCGCCATGACCAATCTTGGCAACCTCGAGTTAGAAGCTGGGCATTTGCAGGAAGCCGAAACCCGTTACCGCGAAGTGATTCGCTTAAACCCAGATTATAGTGTGGTCTATAATAATTTGGCAGCAGTGATGCGTAAACAAGGTAAGCGTTCTGAGAGCGTGGCGTTTCTTAAAAAATCAAATCAGCTTTCGGTACGTGAAATTCGTGGTGATACCAAAGGAACTGCCGTGGGACGGGTACGCAGTCCACTAGCCGATTTACTGGCAAAACCAAATACAAAATGGTTTATTGCGGCGGCTTTTTTGATTGCGGCTTATTTAATTTATCAACGGTAATTATTGGTTATCTTGATACTCGAGGAACTTTTTTGGCTGTGGTCGCGTAAATACAAAGCATGGATGCCAAAAAAACCGTGCAGAATTTTCTGCGTAACCTTCCGTACAACGCTGCTGCTTTAGTCGCTTCTGGGATGAAGCTGCTACCGGGCGAGATTCCTAAAACAGTCTATTTAGAATTGTCTGGCGATTACCCTGTATTTACGCCCAAATCTATCTTGCCCATTAACATTCCGATTCCGGGACAGAAAAAAACCGAAACACTCGAGGAATTACAAGACCATCTCGAAGCAATGGCAGAAGTGAGCGCCTTAGAAGAAGTGATTATTCTCGAGCATGGTTTTTCGGGTGGTTTTGCTAGTGCTTATGCCGTGCGGAAAATGTTTTTGGCTTTGGTAGCTTCGGGCAAAACCGTGACCTTTTATGCCGATTCGTACAGTAATCTAACGCTGTACCTTGCCAGTGCTTGTTCTAAAGTTGTCACCCTTTCCGAAGGGCAACTGATGACTGTCGGCTTAGCGGGTCGGGTGCTTTTTCAAGCCAATATGTTCAAAAAAATCGGCGTGGAAATCGAATATGAGCGCCGTTCAGAGTATAAAAACGCACCAAATCAACTGACCGAAACCAGCCTGACCGATTCGCACCGTGAAGCCCTGAGCAGCTTACTTGGTAGCCTCAATTCGCATTGGGTAGAAGCCATTGCCAACGGGCGAAAACTCGAGCCATCAGCAGTTCAAAAAGCCGTAGACGCTGCCCCACTTTTGGCACATGAAGCCTTAGAACATGGTTTATTGACCCAAATTGCCTATGAGGACGAACTGACCTTAGTCGCTAAGCCGCTTCTCGAGGCGAAGCGTTTTGCGCTTGCTCCAGCTGTGAATTGGTCAAACTCTGGCGAAGTTGCTCTGATTGGCATTGAAGGCGGAATCACCGATGGGGAAAGTAAAAATAATCCGCTCCCGATTCCAATTTTTGGTGGACAAAGTGCTGGGGGTTATAGCGTCTCGAGGGCAATTCGCAGCGCTACCCAAGACGAAAACATCAAAGCAATTGTGCTGTATGTAGATTCGCCAGGCGGCAGTGCCTTGGCTTCGGAAATCATTTGGCGTGAAGTGACTCGAGCCAAAACGATCAAACCCGTTGTGGCAGTCATGGGCAATGTGGCAGCCAGTGGTGGCTATTATGTCTCGTGTGCAGCGACACGAATCTTGGCTGCACCCGCCACGATTACAGGCAGTATTGGTGTGTTTATGCTGCATTTAAGCAATGCTGGGCTGTGGGAAAAACTGGGGTTCACCACCGAAACCATAAAAATGGCACAGCACTCGGATTTCTTCTCACCAGACCGAACCCTGACTCCGACAGAAAAAGACAATGTGAACCGCAGTGTAGCGCATATTTACCAGACTTTCAAAACAAGGGTCGCCAATGGGCGTAACCTTAGCTTAGAAGCCGTAGAAACCGTTGCCAAAGGACGGGTCTGGACAGGTTTGCAAGCCCTCGAGAATGGCTTGGTGGACGAACTCGGTACGGTCTTTGATGCCTTGCGCGTGGCTCGAGAACTGGCTGGATTACCCGAAGATGCACCTGTGACCCACATGACTCCACCAGCAAAATACATTGCACCCACCGATTTAAGTGCCATGACCAAAGTGTTTGATACCCGAATTTGGGCGTTAATGCCAGAACAACTTGAGATTCGCTAGGGCAAAAGACTCTGGTATTTTAGGTATACCTAAAATATATTTTAGGTACTATGAATTACTGGTTTGAAATCGCCATTATCAGCAGTATTTTCGCCTTTGGCAACATCTTCTTTGGACATTTTGAAGAACTAACCCCTAGACCACGAAAAGTAGCTAAAATCTTGCTTTTTTGGGGTGTATCAATTGCAATTTCTGCGTTTTTGGGACGAACATGGTTTTTTGTATTCCTTGCAATCCTGACAGGGTTTGTGATCGTGATTCACGCTTGGTACTTACCCAAAATGGGAATTAACGGTTTGACAGGCGAACCCAAAGAACGCTATTACCAATTTCGCGGTTGGAAACTCCCCAAGAACTAAATTTGCGGTAACATTTCCAATATGAAAGCCGTGACCTTCCAAGACATCGGTTCAGTCGCCGTCCTCGAGACTCCTGAACCAATTATTCTCGAGGCAACCGATGTGATTGTCAAAGTCACCCGTTGCGCCATTTGCGGCTCGGATTTGCATTTGTACCACGGTGATATTCCAATGCTGCCTGGAGATACTTGCGGACATGAATTTACAGGCATTATCGAGGATACTGGCTCGAGTACCAGCTTTAAGCGCGGTCAAAGGGTGGTCGGAACATTTCATACCGCTTGTGGCGCGTGTGCTGCTTGCCAACGCCACGAATTTCACCTCTGCTCGAGTGCGGCGGTGTACGGCTACGGTCCAATTTATGGTTCGATGGGTGGCACACAAGCCGAATATGCTCGAGTACCGAACGCCAACATCAATTTGCGGCTTATCCCAGAAGGTCTGGCTGATGAGGCTGCACTGTTCACTGGCGATATTCTGACCACCGCTTACGGTGCAGTTAAAAACGCCAAAATTGGGGCTGGCAGTACGGTGGCTGTTCTTGGCTGTGGTCCTGTGGGCATCATGGCAATTCAAAGTGCCTTTGCTTTAGGGGCAACTCGAGTTATTGCTATTGATTTACTCGAGGAGCGCTTGCAACTTGCCTCGGGTTTAGGCGCAGAAACGATTAACGCGAGTAAAAGTGATGCAGTCGGACAAGTCATGGCACTGACCAACGGCGACGGCGTGGATGCGGTCATCGAAGCAGTAGGCGGTACTAAAACGATTCTGATGTCTTTTGAAATGGTGCGCTCGGGTGGGTATATTGCCGCAGTTGGGGTGACTTCTGCCCAAACCTTCGAGTACCCTTTGATGCAAAGTCTGACCAAAGATATTACTTTTCGGATTGGTTTAGCCAACATTCACCGCGACATAGACGAAACCCTAGAATTGGTCAGAACAGGCGTAATAGACCCAACCATTGTTATCTCACACCGCCTTGCACTCGAGGACGCTGCCGAAGGGTATGCGTTGTTTGATTCTCGAGTTGCCAGTAAGGTGATTTTGATACCGTGAAGGGCTATGAGCTATGAGTCTCGAGATTTTTGGTCTCGAGACTCGTTTGCTTTTAGAGCGGCGTAGTGTAGGCACTGGTGATGCCACCATCGGCTAAAAAGGTTGCCCCAGTGGTAAAGCTCGAGTCGTCTGAAGCCAGCCACAAAGCGGCTTTTGCCATTTCTTGGGCTTCACCAAAACGACCCATTGGAATATGGACTAAGCGGCGTTGACGTTTTTCTTCGGTGTCCAAATACTTCATTAAAAGTTCAGTACGCAGTGGACCCGGACAGAGGGCATTGACCCGAATGCCTTGACGGGCATGAATCGCGGCGAGTTCCCTTGTCATGCTTAACACTGCGCCTTTGCTCGAGGTATACGCCAGTTGCGGCGTGGCTGCGCCCAGCACTGCCACAAACGAAGCGGTGTTGATGATACTGCCCGAACCAGCCCGAAGCATGGCTGGAATAGCATACTTGCAACCCAAAAAGACACCCTTGACGTTAATCGCAAAGGTTAAATCCCAGACATCCTCTTCGGTGTTCATAGCGTTGTCGTCGTCCGCGTGAGAAATACCAGCGTTATTAAAAATCACATTCAGCTTACCGAACGTATCCTCTGCCACTTGCACCATATTTTGGCAGTCTTTGGCTTTAGAAACATCGGCTTTGGCAAACACGGCTTGTCCACCAGAGGCGACGATACTCGAGACAACCGCTTGCCCTGCTGACTCGTTCAAATCCACCACGACCACGCTTGCACCCTCTTTTGCAAACAGCAACGCTGATTCTTTGCCAATGCCACTGGCAGCCCCTGTAATTAAAGCCACTTTATTCTCGAGACGCATAGATTACTCCCTTCGTTAGTTCACATTGGATACTGCACTCGCTCGAGAGTTGGTCTATAAACTCGAGTAAGGCTTTAGTTTGTGGTTCAAACATTTTCTTGCCGATACTTTCGTTGCCACTCGAGTTCACCAAAGAGGATGAGTGTACCCAGTGCTTCTGCTGAGAAGTGACGATTGATTAACTCTTGAATGGCTTTGTCATATTCAGCTTGAGTAAGTACACCATCAAAAAAAGTTATAGTCAAATCATTGGCTATTTCTGCATCTGAGCGTTGTAAAATAGGGCGTTCTGCCAGTTGTGTCATGATATTTCCTTTACTTGAATCTCCAAAATTTCAAGCCCTTCTACAATCATGTTATACCCAATTTGGTCATGCTGCAACAATTTGGCTCTACAAAAGACAAAAGCTGTAAAGCATTCGGCAAAATACTCGAGGTTGTCTTTTCGGGCATATTGGCTTAACCCAAAAACAATTGGAATTTGCATGGTTTTACGAAAAAATTGTGGGTATGTCTGTTGCAAAAAAGCATGAATATGATGACCTAATTCGTGAATAGCTGTGGTCTGTATGGCTCGAGTCTGGTTTATTGCCAGTGTACTGATGCTGTAAAAATTCTGATACTTAAAAACCTGTCCAAAATCTTTTGCCAAACGAAAAACACTAATCTCACATTGGTTACTGCGGTAACTATAGATACCGTTTACCTCTGTATTATTGACGATGACCTTTGAAAGCAAAGAAATTTTTTGAAATGGAAAAGAGATTAGGAAAGTGGCTAAGCCAGTATCCTCATAAATCTGTAAAATTTGAGCCGTTTTTTGAGCTTCAAGGATTGAATACATCTCAATATAAAACTTAACCATTTTATAACCGCTCAAAACCCCTAAATCGCTCCCAATCAGTCACAGCCGCGTCATAAGCATCAAGTTCAACATCGGCATAATTTAAGTAATGTGCCACAACCACATCCCCAAAGGCAACTTTAGCAAGGCTCGAACCCGCAAAAAGTTCTCGAGCAACGTGCATGTTGCGTGGTACTCGAGGCTTATCCGAATGGTAGGCATTGCCCTTAAATTCTGGCTCGAGTGCCAGTTTTTCGTCCATGCCTTGTAAGCCAGCCGCAATCATCGCAGCCAGTGCCAAGTACGGGTTGACATCCGCGCCGGGGACACGATTCTCGAGACGAAGCGAACTTCCATGCCCAACGACACGCAGCCCACAAGTGCGGTTATCGCGTCCCCATGCCACGGCGGTGGGTGCAAAACTGCCGATAGCATAGCGTTTGTAACTGTTGATGTTTGGTGCATAAAACAACGTCAGTTCGCGCAAATAAGCCAGTTGACCCGCCAGAAACGCATCAAAACTTGCAGGGTCAGTCTTAAAAATCGGTGTTCCGTCTTTTTGCCGTAAACTAAAATGAATGTGGCAACTGCTGCCTTCTTTTTCATTGAATTTCGCCATGAAGGTTAAGCTGTGTCCCATGCGGCTGGCAATTTCTTTTGCGCCTGTTTTGTAGACCACATGGTCATCGGCGGTGGACAGTGCATCTTTGTACTTAAAATTGACTTCGTGCTGTCCAAAATTACATTCGCCTTTGGAATTCTCGACCACCAAGCCCGCTTGGGTCATCTGCCGACGAATCTGCCCAATCACGGGTTCGGCTCTGGATGTGCCAATAATGCTGTAATCCACGTTGTAATAATTAAATGGCTCGAGGTCACGGTAGGCTTTTTTCCAAGCGGCTTCATAAGAATCTTTGAACAGAATAAACTCGAGTTCAGTCGCCGCCAAAGCGATTAAACCACGCTCCTCGAGCCGTTTGAGTTGGCGTTTGAGGATTTGTCTAGGGCTTGGCAAGACTGGCAAATGGTCATGGCTTTCTAAATCCACTTGCACCAAAGCAGTTTTCTCGAGCCACGGCGCAATTCTTAGAGTATTCAGGTCGGGTTTCATTACAAAATCGCCGTAGCCAGTACCCCAACTGCTGAGCGCGTAGCCATCCACGGTTCGCATTTCGGTGTCCACTGCTAGTAAATAATTACAACCTTCTGCACCATTCGGGACAACTTCTTCAAGAAAAAATTCGGCGGTCACATGCTTACCCATTAAACGCCCCTGCATGTCGGTCAGGGCAATAATTACGGTGTCTATTGAATCGCTCGAGACGAGGCTTCGGAGTTCGGTTAGTGAAATCATGATGTACCTCTAGCAGGGGCGAGGCATGCTATCTTGACCCTAAAGATGCACCTGACGGGCTGG
>JAYWHB010000552.1:0-2822 GCA_043777915.1 Deinococcales bacterium | reverse complement strand
ATTGAAGGGGTGATACACCATGATGGAATCAATTAAAAAACTTCGTGAAATGACTGGCGCTGGAATGATGGACGTTAAAAAAGCCTTGACCGACGCGGCTGGTGACGAAGACAAAGCCGTGGCATTGTTGCGTGAGCGTGGTATTGTCAAAGCTGCCAAAAAAGCTGACCGTGAAGCGACAGACGGTTTGGTACGGGCTTTTGTCTCTGCCGACGGCAAAACGGCTGGCTTAGTTGAAATCAATTCCGAAACCGATTTTGTGGCTCGTAATGTGGATTTTCAAAAGATGGTAGCTGAATTTGCCGAACATATCGCCCAAAATGCGGTTGTAGACGGAATTGTTGAAGTTGAAACGCTCAGCAGCCAAAAATTCTTAAACCAAGAAATTAGCCTTGGCGACCACTTGGCTGCCAATATCTCCAAAATCGGCGAGAACCTTGTGCTGCACCGCGCTGCCCGTTTCTCGAGTGCCAACGGTATGGTTGTGTCTTACGTTCACCAAAATGACAAAATCGGTGTGTTGGTCGAACTCGAGGGCGGCGACCTTGGGCTTGCCAAAGATGTTGCTCTGCATATCGCGGCGGAACGTCCACGCTACTTAAGCCGTGATGAAGTAAACACCGACGACTTAGAAAAAGAAAAAGAAATCCTGACCAATAAAGCCATCAACGAAGGCAAACCAGCCAACATCGTTGAAAAAATTGTGACTGGGCAACTTGCAAAATTCTATGAAGAAAACGTTCTTCTCGAGCAGAAATTTGTTAAAGACAACGACAAGACCATCAAAGCCTTGGTTGGCAGCGCTAAAATCGTGCGTTTCGCCCGTTTTGAAATCGGTAACAAATAACCCGTAGGGGCGCAGCCTGCTGCGCCCACCACTCGAGGGCAGCATGAACCAAACACATCAAGAACATTTCTCTATCCTCGAGACGGGGTTAAACAAATTTTTAAGAACGGGTTAATCCCGTTCTTTTTTTATGCCCAAAAGGAGAATCATGTATAAACGTATTTTACTTAAACTAAGCGGCGAATTCCTAGCCGACAGCAACGGCTTTGGTATTTCTCCCGAAGCCACTTTAGAACTGGCAATGATTATTGCCAAAGCAAGGGAAAGCCGTGAAGGTATCGAAATCGCCTGTGTTGTTGGGGCTGGCAACTTGTGGCGTGGCGCTCGCAATGGTAAGGGCATGGATGCAGCCACAGCCGATTACATGGGCATGATTGCCACCAACATGAACGCACTAGCACTGCAAGATGCCTTAGAGCGCTCTGGGGTGGATAGCCGTGTG
Organism: Deinococcales bacterium; assembly: GCA_043777915.1. Lineage (GTDB taxonomy): Bacteria > Deinococcota > Deinococci > Deinococcales > JAAFIG01 > JAAFIG01. Next base: position 1,533 of record JAYWHB010000552.1, on the reverse strand, counting down.
CAAACCGCGATTCAAATGCAGCAAGTCGCCGAGCCGTACATTCGCCGTCGGGCAATGCGTCATCTCGAGAAAGGGCGGGTTGTGATTTTTAGTGGTGGCACGGGCAATCCGTTTTTTACCACCGATACAGCCGCCACACTTCGCGCCCTCGAGATTGGGGCAGATGTGGTTTTTATGGCAAAAAATAAAGTAGATGGTGTCTACGATTCAGACCCACGTAAAAATGCCGATGCCAAGAAATTTGATACCCTGACCCATACCGAAGTGGTCGAAAAACGCCTTGAGGTAATGGACATGACGGCGATTACCTTGTGCATGGAAAAGAAATTGCCAATAGTGGTGTTTGATATGTACCAAATCGGTAATCTCGAGAAATTATTTGCAGGTGAGCGCGTGGGGACGCTGATTCAAAGCTGAGTCACAGTTTAGGATTCCAAACTCCGCCCAAGGCTAACCAAGCCCGTACCATATCCTCGGGTGGGTCGCAGGTAATTCGCAAGGTCTCGAGGGTAATCGGGTGTTGAAGCTCGAGCAGATAGGCATGAAGCGCTTGACGGTCTATATGGCTCGAGGGTCTGCCGTAGACATCATCGCCTAGAATTGGGGTCTGTAAATGCTGTAAATGCACCCGAATCTGATGCGTCCGTCCAGTGAAAATTCGGGTTTCAACCAGTGCATGGTTATTTGGGGTGGTGTCAAGTACCTTAAATTCGGTTTTGGCATCTTTGGCATTTGTTCCCGCGACACTCATACGGGTTTTGATGGTTGGGTGCCTGCCGATACTGGCATCCAAGGTGATTTCGGGCGGTACACCAACAGTAATCGCTCGGTATTGTTTGCGGGTGCGACGGTCTGCAAAGGCTTTACCCAGTTTGGAATGGGCTTCTCGGGTTTTAGCCACAATAATCACGCCACTGGTGTCTTGGTCTAGGCGGTGGACAATCCCCGGGCGGTAACCCTCGACTCCAAAATCCTCACCCTCGAGCGCCAAAGGTACACGCCCAAGCAGTGCATTGACCAGTGTGCCACTATGGACATGAGCGGCTGGATGGGTCAGCATTCCGGCTGGTTTATCCACGGCAATCACAAAGTCATCCTCAAATAAAATGGTTAAAGGAATGTTCTCGGGAAGAATTTCTGAAGGTAGCGGCGCTGGCACAGTCCACTCGAGGATTTCTGTGCCTTTTAAGTTGGTGCTGGCTTTAGTCACCACCAGACCACCCACTTTTGCCACCCCAGCTTCAAGCCAAACTCGAGCCAAAGCCCTTGAGATTCCAGCCACACGGGAGAGCATCACATCTAAACGCCCAGCTTCGGGCGTGACAGCAGTTTGAGGTTCGGGTGCTTCTATTTCGGTCATGGGTCTCCAACGGGCAACGCAAGTCAAGGGTGATGAGTGTCATCACCAAGATACGCAGCATAACCCGTGAAGTACGTCTCGAGAAATTTTATGATACTCGAGCTTTTGCCACAGCCCGTTTGATTTGCCCTAAGTGCTGCTGAATATGTGCAGCAGTGATGTCAGAGGCAAAT
>JAYWHB010000551.1:0-2827 GCA_043777915.1 Deinococcales bacterium | reverse complement strand
AAGAAATTGCGAATTTAGATGACGAATCAAGCAGTTAAATACGGATGAGGTTCCAATGTCACCAATACCGAATTTATTTGAATTACCCAACAAAGTTTATGGTCACGCATGAAGCATATTTATTGGCGGGTGGCTGTGGCATTGCCCTTACCAGCCTATGATTTCCAACCGATTGGCAACCCGCAAGTTGGTCTTGGCAAGCGGGTGCTTGTGCCGTGGCAGGGAGGCTCGAGGGTCGGGGTGGTATTGGCTATTCTGGACGGCACATTAGACCGTGCATTGAACATCAAAGACACGATTGTAGTGCTGGACACCGAATCGATTTTTACCCCCGATGCTTGCGCTGCACTTCTGGCTGTGGCTGGGCAAAGCCTAAGTTTTGATGGTTTAGTCTATCAAGACTTTATGCCCTTTGGTCTCGAGCCAAATTTTAGCCACCGTGTACAATTGGTGGCTGGGGTAAACCTAGAAACCCTGCCAGAACAAGCACGATTACTCGAGAATCGCCAAAATGCAACAGCCCTTGACCCAAGTCTCTTAGATTTTTTACGTGGGCAGGGTTTGTTACTCGAGGATGTGCGACTTGAATTACCAAGTCGTGAAATTATTCAAGCCACCGATGCAGACCTACCTTTGACTGATAAGCAAACAATGGCGCTCGAGGTGTTGCGTGAATCTGGTGGGTTTTACACCTTGAAGGCTTGGGGACAGGAGGCTGGGGTCAGCCCGAGCATGGTCTCGAAGTTGCTCGAGAAGGGTGCGGCAAGGCGCGAACTCGAGCTATTGCCTCTGACCCTGCCAAATTTCGGGCAAACTTTTGAACCGCCGATTGTCAAAGCGGTGCATCTTTCAGCAGCGCAAAAACTCGAGGGTTTGGCTGTCGGGCGTTTACATGGAGCAAAACCCCGTGAGCGTTTCGCCGTGCTGCAAAATTTAATCCTTCAAGCTGTCAAAAATGGGCATTGTGTGCTGTATCTCGCACCTGACCATGTGCGACTCGAGCGGGCATACAAGGCACTTGGCGGACTAGCCAAAAGTGCGATGCTACACGGGGCGCTTCGTCCCCTCGAGCGCGAAGCGGTTTGGCGATTTTGTGCGACTGGAACAATCCCGATTTTATTTGGAACGCCAATGGCGTTGTTTGCACCCTTGCCCGATTTAGCTTTAATTATTCTCGAGGATGAATTGTCCGACGCTTGGAAATTACACGGTGGCTCTCGGGCTTTTGTTCCAGATGCAGTGCTGACTCGCGCCAAACATGCCAAGGCTCGAGTTTTGTTTGTGGGCAGTGTACCCGCCACCGAAAGCCTAGGCTTAGAAGGCGTGATTTTACCGCCTCCAACGGCTCGAGTCCATGTAGTGGATTTTAATGCTGCCCCAAAAGCCCCAGAGATTGGACCAATGTCGAATATGCCACTTGCGAGGGATTCGTTTCCGATTTCGACCGACTTAAAACGGGTGCTGCGCCAAATTGCCGAACGAGGACGGCAAGCGGTAGTGATTGCGCCGCGCCGTGGTTACAGCGCAATGCTGCGTTGCAAGGATTGCGCTTGGATTCCGTACTGCCCGCATTGCGATGTGCCATTAAAATTTCATGCAGCCGCTCGAACCCTCGAGTGTCATCAGTGCGGGTACAGCACCGTTCCGCCAACCCGTTGCCCTAATTGTGAAGGGACTGTTCTTAACCCTAAAGGACCTGGCAGTGAATGGATTGTCCGTGAGTTACGTGGTTTTTTGCCGCAGACTAAATTATTTCGTTTTGACCGCGAATTCAAAGATGACTTAGACCCGATTTATGCTGGCGAAAGTGGAATTATTGTTGGGACAACGGCTGTACTGGGTTTACCGCCGCCGCCAAACTTAGCCTTAATTGCTATTTCCTTTGCCGATACCATGCACTCGAGTCCAGATTTTAGGGCGGGTGAACGCTTCCATGCGCTTTTGCGGCAACTCTTAGAATGGCATCCGACTCGAGCGCCGTTGCTGCTGATTCAAACCTTTGATGGGCAACACAAAGCTATTCAACAAATTCAAAATTCTGAAGATTCCAGCAGTTTTGCAAAGAGTGAACTCGAGAGCCGCCAAGCCTTTTTATACCCACCTTTTGCACAAATGGCACAGATTCAAGTTTCGGCGCGGCGGGTTGGAGATGCCGAAATCGCCTCGAGTAAACTGGGCGGCTTAATCCGTGACCGTGGCGCAATCGGTTTAGAACTGCTAGGTCCTGCACCGGCTGGAATTGCTCGAGTCAAAGGGCTTTTTGTCTATCAGTTACTTGTACGGGCTGATACTCGAGAACGCCTGACCCAACTCTTAGAGCCTGCCAGAAGCTACCGAGAAGGTGGTGTACGGGTGCGGATTGATGTCAACCCTCGGCAATTAACCGATTTACTTGAATGAAGATAGGCTTTGGGCTATGAGTTATGAGGAAAGCAGTCCTAAATGTTGTTCTCAAAAAATTTAATTTGGTTTTCTCGAGAAAGCTGTGCAGTATAATTTTCTTCTTTCCTCCTATCCCAAAGTTTAGGTTTATCCCAGACTCAAGGGTGGACGGCAAAAAACGGTTTTAGGACTAATCTTTTAAGCATCAAAGGCACAAGCCCCCAAGCTATAGATTAGGAGAATTTATGTCCAGCAATCAGACGGTTATCACCTCAGGTTACTTAGAAGGCATTCTTGAACACGTAGACGGCATGGGGTCGTTGTTGGCTTACTTTATTGAAAGTCAGTCCACGGGTATACTGCAAGTCAATGGGGCAACTCTGCACTTGGAGCGTGGGGTCATTACTCACCTCGAGCATCTGCGCTTACACGGCATGAAAGCCGC
>JAYWHB010000550.1:0-2829 GCA_043777915.1 Deinococcales bacterium | reverse complement strand
GTATCTCACGCTTTCATTTTGGAATTTCCAAAAAACATCAATTCCGTCATTTCAGCGTGAGATACGTCGTCCGTACTCCTGTTAGTCGCAAAATGTTTAAGGAAAAACACCTTAAACATTTTGTGGAGGTACTAATGCTCATCAATCTTCAACAGATTCTTGCGGATAACACACCAATTGATCTGGTCTCTCAGGATTTTGTAATAGCAGGTTGGCAACTTCGACTGGTTGGACAATCAGCTTGGTTAGCAGCTTTTGGCTTGGCACTGAATCATGCTCGAGTTTTGGATACCCAACCGGATTTGATTGTGCATCTTCGAGGTCACAGACCAAACCTCGAGCAACTTGATACCCAAACTGTGCGCTGGCTCGAGCCTGATAACCAAGACAGTATTCAGCTTTTGGATTTAACAACTGGCGTGGGTTTATGTGTTTGTGCTATACCGCTTCGTACTTATCAACAATGTGCGCCTTTACTTCATATGCTTCAAGCATTTTTAGAAACCAAGAACATGACTTTGGTTCATGCGGCGGCTGTGGCTTTACGCGGCAAAGCCGCATTACTTGTTGGGCGTGGAGGCAGTGGGAAAAGTACCACGGCTTTATTGTGCTTAAAGCATGGTTTGGATTACCTCGGCGATGATTATTGTGCTGTACAAACCGAACCCAAAGCCAAGGTATTTGGGGTTTACTCGAGCGCAAAATTTCATGCGGCAGAACGGTTAGGATTTATGACTGCCCGACAAAACCCTGATTTGGAAAAACACTTTGCCATGCTTAGCTCAACATATCATTTGCAACTGCCACTTCAAGCCAGTATTCAAGCGGTATTTTTACCGACTTTAGCTGATGAATTACAAATCAAAGAAATCACTGCCCAAACAGCTTTACTGTCCCTAGCTCCAAGTACCATGTTTCAACTTAAAACCGGTCCAATGGTGTTTTCATGGTTGGGTCGGTTGGTGCAAAAAGTGCCGTGTTATCGTTTGTCCTTAGGGCAGAACCCAGACCATATTGCCCCATTACTGCAAGGTTTTCTTGAGGGTCTATCGTCATGAAACAACCCAGTGTTAGTGTGGTCATTCCTGCTCTTAATGCCGCCAAGTATTTAAGCCTTGCGATTGAGAGTATCAAGGCGCAAAATCACCAAAACCTAGAAATTCTTGTGGTAGACGATGCCAGCCAAGATAACACGGTTGAGGTAGCTCGAGCTTATGGGGTGCAGGTTTTTCAGTTGACACATCAATCTGGGGCAGCCGTTGCCCGTAATCACGGGATTGCCCAAGCCCAAGGTGAACTGATTGCTTTTTTGGACGCTGATGATGAGTGGTTGCCCAATAAACTGACCAAACAAATTCAATTGCTTTTGACTTACCCACATCTTCAAGGGATTACTGGTTATATGCAGCTTTACCAACAACAAAACCAAGTGTACTTAGAAAAAATCATTGGTTTTATCCCAAGTTTTGGAACGGCTTTGTTGCGTCGAGAAATTTTTACTCGAGTTGGCATCTGCAATCCCGATTTTTATATGTGTGATGATTTAGACTGGTTTAATCGCGCTCGAGAACACAGCGAAGTGCTTGCTCTTATGCCTGAAGTGGTGTTGTTGTATCGTCAGCACGAAAATAACATCACCAATGACCAACAAAAAGTGCAGTATTGGATAGCACGGGTTTTTCAAGAACGTTTAAGGCGTTTCGGGCATCATCCACCAGCATTGACTGAAATTCCAATTCTCGAGGCAGACCATGAAATCACAAATTAGTGTAATTGTTCCTGTCTATAACGGTGAAAAATACCTTGCTCAGACCTTGGAAAGTGTCTTAGCTCAAACTGAAGTAAGCATTGAATTGGTGGTTGTAGATGATGGCTCGAGTGACCAAAGCCTACAGATTGCCAAAACTTATACTCGCACACTGCTGAGCCAAACCAACCAAGGTCCAGGGGCTGCTCGCAACGTAGGGATTTTACATGCCAGCACAGAATATATTGCTTTTCTTGACCAAGATGATTTATGGCATCCAGAAAAACTTGCACGGCAACTCGAGTGCCTGCAATATGCAGATTATGCCATCTGTAAAACCATAGCCCAACTTGAACCCGACGCACAGGTTTTTGCCCATCTGATACGCCAAGGTTATTTGGATGGTGTTCCGGCTGCTTTGCCCAGTGCCTTGCTGACAACAAAAACCATTTTTGAAAAAATCGGTCTATTTAACCCGAGTTATATTGGCAACTCGGATGTTGACTGGTTTGCTCGAGCCAATCAGCACCAATTGCGTTTAGCCTACCCAGAACAAGTGCTTTTGACCAAACGGATTCACCACCAAAACCAAGGACATGACCAAAAAACCGCCCAAGAATTACTTAAAGTCTTGCATCATAACCTCTTAAAGCGCAGGCAAGCATGAGCGTCTCGGTGATTATCCCAACATGGAATGGAGAGCGTTACCTTGGTACAGCTTTGGACAGTGTTTTTGCCCAAACCATTCAGCCTTTGGAAGTGATTGTCATAGACGACGGAAGCACTGACAACACTGCGGATGTGGCTCGAGCTTATCCTGTGCATCTTGAGCTTTGTACACACCAAGGCGCGGCGGCGGCTCGGAACACTGGTGTTACTTTAGCTCGAGGTGATTATATTGCACTTCTTGATTGTGATGATTTGTGGCTGCCCGAAAAACTCGAGCTGCAACTTCAGACCTTTGCACAAGTCCCTGAGCTTGGCGTGGTTTTTACAGCAGTTCAGCAATTTATCAGTCGGGACACCCCTGAAGTAAAAAATCAAGTCCAATTTGTACCCGAAGCTCAATTGCTGCCAAGTAC
>JAYWHB010000549.1:0-2842 GCA_043777915.1 Deinococcales bacterium | reverse complement strand
CTGCCACAGAAAAATAATCCAAACAACACCCAAGGAAACCAGCGCAAGATGATAAGTGCATCGGTGGTTTTGGCTCGAGTCAACTCAAAAGCTGCTTTGGTGTCTTTATCGAGATTGGTAAAAGCCAGTCTGATACGGTCAAAACGAGTCTTATCTGCTTGCAAAACGATGCTTAGTTCATCTTGGTTTTTTAATTGATTTTCAACCCATAGCTGATACGATCTTATTTCGGTGTCCAAAGCCTGAATAGCCACTGGGAACTCTTGGGCTTGTTTTAGCTTCCCTAGTAAAATTTGGCTGTCCTCGAGACCAATTTTGTACGGTTCAAGAAATTTTTTATTACCAGATAATATAAAGCCGCGCAATCCAGTTTCGATGTTGAGTAAGCTTGACTTTAAGTTGCCTAAATCTAAAACAGTCTGTAAATACTTGGTGGTTCTTGAAGTATTTTCTTGCAATTGCAAATTTGTGGCTACAAAAATAATTGTAAAAACAAACGAGGGTACAAGAATCAGCACCACCAAGACATTGAGTTTTATACCTAATCTCGAGCGGTACAACCATGAGGCTAATCTATTTTTAGTTGGCTCGAGATTCATGCTTTACAGTATGGCAGTTAAAAGCTAAGCGTATACTGAATTCAAACTGAACTCAAACTGAACCTAGCCACCGGGCGCGTCGCTGTCGGCAATTTGCGGGCTTGATAAGGGGCTGACCTGTTCTTCTTTTGCTCCAAGATGTTTACTTCCCTTGGGTGTTGGAGCATCTTGGGGTTGCAATGCCTCATGCAACTTATCGGCTTCTTTGGGGGTTAAAGCAGGTACTTCTTTGGGGGTTGGTGTTGGTACATTCTTAGGTTTCATTATTCACTCCTTTAAGACTCATCAAGTTTTGTGGCGCTGCACTGACTAACCACTACCGAACGATTTGAGATTCTGCGTAATTGTGCGGTTTTGCCATTGACCAGCCATTCAAAATTCTTGTTGGTGGCACGACCTGCCGCAACCCAAGTTAGTGAATGTGAACGTCTGGCTTGTCCTATCTGTACCGAAGTGTTGGAAATTCGCACCAACAAAACTTGATTTGCCCTGCACCTATAGACTTGCAAAGGTTGTGGCAGCGGACTCGAGAAAACAGCAATTGCAACAGTTGCTATCGTTATAAGTGTCAGTATAAAGGCTGCAATAATCAAACTTATTTTCATAACACTAAGTTAAAACAGACAACTTTAGACGAGCTATTTGTTATCTGAATTCGGGCTGAGTACCGCCCGAATACCCACAGCCGGCAAGACAAAGCGGTCTAAACCCCAAAAACCCGATGTGCGCCATGCCAAAACAATAAACGTGGCTAAGATAAATAGCACTGGGTTGCTCGAGACCGTACCAGCCAATAAAAAGTTGCTGTTCATAAAACCACCAAAAAAAGCGGCTACTCCCGTAAATAAACCCAAAATAAGGGCAATCCCCACTGCGATTTCGCCAAACGTGACTAGGTAACTAAAAAGCGTGGCATTGGGCAGCGCCACATTGGTAATAAACCAAGCATAAACTGCCGATACGTCCGGATGGTCGCCGTCGGTTTTCTTAAGTGCGCCATTCAAAAACCCAGTGATGGCTGCCCCAGCTTTATCACCAACCCAAACACCTGCGGGATTGGTCAGTTTGCCCCAGCCAGCCGTCAGCCATTCATAGCCAAGGTATAAGCGCAGTATTGTCCAGAGTGGCGCTAGACGTGTATCGGCAAATAAAAAACGGCTGATATGAGGTTCGGGAATCTCGAGTCGCGGACTTTTTACTATTGGAATCATCATAAAAGCTCCTTCGTTTTCTTGCTACACGCCAATTTACTGACTTGGACTATTTTTAAGTTGAGACAAAACTGAAGCCCAACTGAAATTCAGTTTGAGTTCAATTTCGTGTGGTAAGACTATGCAATATGCAACGAATCTTGGTAGTAGACGACGACGCAAGTGTTCGCAGTTTCTTAAAGCGAGGCTTGTCTTTTGAGGGTTTTCAGGTTGAAACTGCCGAGAATGGCGAACAGGGCTTACGGGCTGTGCTTGACCGCGCTCCGCACATGATGATTTTAGACTTAATGATGCCGGGTATAGATGGTTTTGAAGTGCTGCGTCGTTTACGGGCGGTGGACACAAAATTACCAGTCATTATGCTGACCGCCAACGATGCCCCTGAAGCTCAGATGGAAGGCTTAAACACCGGTGCAGATGATTACGTGGTCAAACCCGTCAATTTTGATGTGCTGATTGCTCGAATTCGAGCGATTCAACGCCGTATGGGAGGTACAATCTCGAGCTTACTGCGCTTTGATGACATTCAAATGGATGTGCCAGCCTTTAGTGCCAAACGTGGTACTCGAGTCCTAAACCTGACCAGCCGAGAATTTAAGTTGCTCCAAGAATTCTTAGAGCAACCCGAACGGGTGATGAGTAAATCATACTTATTAGATCGAGTTTGGGACGAAGACTTTTTAGGCGATGACAACGTGGTTGAAGTCTTTATGTCGCAGTTGCGCCAAAAACTCGAGGAAAATGGCGAACCGCGCTTATTACAAACCATTCGTAATGTCGGGTATGTCTTAAGAATCAGCTAAGGATTTGTCCGTTAATAACTTCCCGATTTGAAAATTTCAGATCGTATTTTCTCACAGGGAGACCACAAGGGTCTCCCCTACAGGATGATGTTTTTTCGTAGGGGAGGGGCTTGTCCCCTCCCTGCTTTCAGGGATTTTATTTTAGGGCAAATCCTAAACACTGATTCTTAAGTGTTTGCTTATTGGCAAAAGCCTGAATATTCTTGATGGTTGTTTGGGCAATCTGCTC
>JAYWHB010000548.1:0-2844 GCA_043777915.1 Deinococcales bacterium | reverse complement strand
TTGGAGCGGGTTGTGTTCTTGAGTCTGGAGCGCAGGTGCTGCGTTTTACCAGCCTCGGGGAGCGCAATCGTATCGGTAAGTATACGCTTTTGGGCGGTACGCCCATGGACTTAAAATTTCAAGGCGAAGACACGCGGCTCGAGATTGGTTCAGACAACGACATCCGCGAATTCAGCACCATCCACCGTGGCACAGCAATTGGCGGCGGTCTGACCAAGGTTGGCAATCATAACTTGGTCACGGCATATGTCCATATCACCCATGATTGTGTGGTTGGCAATCACAACATTATCGCCAATACCGTACAAATTGCAGGTCATGTGGTGATCGAAGACCATGTGCGGATGGGCGTGACGGTGGCAATTCACCAGTATTGCCGCGTTGGGGCGCATAGTATTATTGGCATGATGAGTAAAATCACCCGAGATATTTTGCCGTTTAGCATGGCAGATGGACACCCAGCCAAGCACTACACCATCAATAAAGTCGGCTTGGCAAGGGACGGCTACAGCGCTGAGCAACAACAGATAATCTCGAGGGCTTTTCGGGCATTGCGAAAAAAAGATACAGTAGCCATATCAGAACTCGAGTCAGAACCTTTGGCACAGCAATTATTTCTGTTTGCTCGAGCCGAATCTAAACGCGGTATCTCGGGTTTTGCGTAAAGATATGAATTCTGAACTGAGATTTGTATGACTTCTGAACTGATTTTATTGGTTAATGGACCCGGTGAACTCTACACTTGGGCGCGTCCTTTGATTCAACAATTGCGCTTACTCGAGCCAAATACACGGATTGTACTGGGATTATTGCCTTGTCCGTTTGCGACTGGCTACGAGCGCGGTATTGCCGAAACCCTGCCAATAGATGCGCTGGTGAGCGTGGCAGAATCCTTAGAATTTATCGCGGGTGGACGTAAACCCAAAGGTTTTATTGGTCAGACGGGCTTGGTGATTGGCTTGGGCGGTGATGTTTCTTTTCCGTCTCGAGTTGCCCAAAGGCTTGGTTACACGGCTTGGCGCTATAGTTTTGAACCATACTGGCACAATGGACTCGAGAAATTGCTGGTGCATGACCACAAAACCTTAGCCAAAGCCCTAAAAAACCCACAAGCCAAAGCCGAAAACATTGGCAATTTGGTTGCCGATACTTTGGCACTCGAGCCAAACCAAAATCGGGAGGATAATTCGGTCTTGCTTGTGCCGGGTTCTCGGGGTTTTCAGGTCACACATTTGCTGTCTTATTTTGCGGCGGTGGCTGATAAAATTCCCGATGCAAGGTTTCATGTGGCTCGCTCGGGCTTAATAGATGATGCGACTTGGGCAGTGGCATTGTCTGGCGCGAAAACCCAAGATTTTGGTGGTGTAGCACTTAGGCTCGAGGGGAATTTTGCAATCACACCTAACGGTACTCGGCTCGAGATTCACCATGAAAACCAGCGCTATGAACTGATGAAACGCTGTGCGGTTGCCATCACCAGCCCCGGCACAAATACACTTGAACTTGGCATTGCGGGTATCCCAAGTGTGGTTTGTATGCCTTTGCAGAAAATGGAATTAGTCCCTATCGAAAATCCTTTGCGCTATCTCGAGTTGCTGCCGCTTATCGGTAAGCCGATTAAACGCGCCTTGGTGATGGCTTTTTTAAGTCGCTTTAAGTTTGTGGCGTTACCAAATATTTTAGCCGATGAGTTAATTCAGCCAGAACTCCGAGGCAACATCACGGTGCAGAATGTGGCAGATGCTGTAAATCAGTTGCTCTCAAGTCCCATCGAGCGCCAACGCATCACTACACGTCTCGAGCAGACCATGCCCAAAGCTGGCGCAGCTAAAATTTTAGCCAAGCAAATACTCGAGCGAGTAAAAAAATGAAAACTTCGGTGCTGGGGTTTATCCGTCCCGAATGGCGTTTTTTTGCGATTGGAACAATTGGCTCGGTGCTGCTGGCACTTGCCACAACATTGCTGCCACCTTTTGTGGTGCGACCTCTCTTTGAAACGGTTCTTGGGCAAAAACAATATGAAATTCTGCCGCAATTACTGCTTTCCACTGCCCTAATTTTGGTGGTCTCGAGTGCGGCGCTATACCTTCAGGATGCCTATTACGGAATTGGTGCAGCCCAATTTGGAGCGCGAATACGAGCGGGGGTTTTTAAGGCGCTGATTCGTGCTGAAGTGCGCCTTGGGGCTGGCAGTGCCGAACGCTCGAGCCAAGCCGCTTTGGATGTGCGCGAACTTGAGCTATTTTATGCCACCGAACTAACCGCGATTATTGGACAAGGTTTGGTGATGATCGCCGTGGCGATTGCTTTACTAATTTCCAGTCCAGTGCTGACGATTGGGTTGGTTATTGTGATTGTGCCTTTGGTGTTTTTCTCGGACTGGTTAGCCAAACGCCTCGAGACAGCGCTTTCCCAAGCTCAACGCGAAGCTGCCCTAGCCAGTGGAATGCTTTCCGAAGCCCTTTCTAAACTCGAGGTGGTCAAAGCCTTTCGAGCCGAAAATAAACTCGAAGCGCGTTTTTCTGGAGTTAATACCCGTACCGCCGCAGCCATGAGTCGCCGCTCAAGCCTTGGAGCGCTCAACGCCCCACTAGCCCAACTGACCGCCGGAGCGGGGATTGTGGCACTGCTGGCATTGGGGGTACTTGAGGTACAAGCGGGTCGAATGAGCCTAGCTGCCCTGACCAGTTACTTAACCCAACTTGGGCTTGGGCTTGCGCCGATTCAAATTTTTGCCAGAAGTTTCTCGAAACTCTCCGCCATTCGCGCCCCAGCCCAAAGTCTGCAAACAGTTCTCGAGACTCCAACTGAATTTGAGACGGGCAACCTCGAGACTGTACCGAC
>JAYWHB010000547.1:0-2850 GCA_043777915.1 Deinococcales bacterium | reverse complement strand
GCCGAGCCGCACACTTTCACGGATTTCATCGGTCAAACGAAACCATTGACCTGCTTCAAAGTCATAAACCACCAAACGGGCTGTACCACTGCCCATATCCACAATACCAATGCGCTTCATCTTGGATAGCTTAACAGGCAATGGTGTAAAATCCCCAAATGCGATTACCGATAGGTATTCAAGATTTCACTAAAATCCGCGAAAACAATTATGCCTACGTGGATAAAACCATATATTTTCAAGACTTCTTACAAGGTGGTGTGTTTTTCTTATCGCGTCCGCGTCGGTTCGGGAAGTCCTTATTACTATCCACCTTAAAAGCTGCTTTTACTGGGCGCAAAGATTTATTTGCTGGTCTTTGGCTCGAGAATAACTTTGGCTTTGCAGTTCAACCTGTGATTCGGCTTGATTTTAGCAACATCAACTTCACCAATAAATCCCTCGACGAAGGTATTGTTGATTGGTTAAAAATCAATGCCCTCGAGTACAATTATGCCTTAAAAAGCAGCAATGCACGAGATGCTTTCAGGGAATTGATTCTGGAACTCAGTAAGCTCGGCAAAGTTGTTGTTTTGATAGATGAATACGATAAGCCTATCACCGATTGTCTTTTTGAACCTGAAAAACGCAACCAACATCAGACCACCTTAAAAAATGTTTATGGTGTGTTAAAACCAATGGATGCTTATTTGCGATTGGTACTGATTACAGGTGTTTCTAAAATTGGCAAACTCAGTTTATTCTCTGACCTAAACAACCTACAAGATATTTCTTTACATCCTAAGTATGCTCTACTTTGTGGGTACAGCCGCGACGAAATCGAAACGGATTTTGCGACAGAATTAAACGCCGTGGCTGCATTTCATCAATTGCCTTTAGCAGAATTTTGGCAAGCCATTCAATTTTGGTACAATGGCTATTCATGGGACGCAGTACATACAGTTTACTGTCCATTCTCATTTTTACTTTTTCTCGAGCAGCAACGTTTTAAGTCATACTGGTTTGAAACAGGAACACCAACATTTTTAATGCAGATGATTCGCAACGCCAAACTCAACCCACTCGAGTTTGAACACTTAGAGGTCTCTGATAGTGTGATTGTTGCTACAGAAATCGAACGCCTAGACCCGATTTCATTGATGTTTCAAACGGGTTACTTAACCATAAAAAGAATCGAAAATAATCCTCGAGGCACATTGTACGCCCTCGGTTATCCAAACGAAGAAGTACGCCAAGCCTTCTCGAGTGGATTACTACTCGAGTACAGCGCCTTATTGCCTTTTCAGGTAGACCAATTAGGTCTCGAGTTACAACGGGCGGTCTTGCGTTTGGATTGGACAGCATTTTTTGATGTCGTCAACCGCACTTTAGCCAGTATTCCATACGAGATTTTTCCGCGTCAGGAAGTTTTTATCAATAGCTTGCTACATTTAATGTTGGTCAGCACAGGCTTACGCACCCAAAGCCAAGTACAGACGAGCCTAGGGCGGATGGATACCTTACTCGAGACCAACACCCATTTTATTATTTTTGAACTAAAAATCGGTGGTCAAGCTGAAACTGCCTTGCTACAAATTGTCAATACCGAATACGCCAAAGGTTTGATTGGCAAAACGGTGATTGGCATTGGCGTGGTCTTTGACTTAGAAAGCAAAAGCATTGTGGCTTGGAAAGATCAATTGATTACGGACGGGTGAACAATTCGTCAACGCCACCCGCATGACAATCTTTGCACAGCGCTTGCCCGTTTGGTCCGCCAGCCCCAATGCTGTACTTGCCATTTCCGGGAAAGTATTCTTCGTAATACCAACCAGTGGTGCGTTTATACATCACTGCCACAAAACTTGGACTCGAGATTTTTCCACCTGTTTTAATGACAATACTACCAATCGGCAACTTGCCTGATTTTTTCCATGCCGTTGACGCAATTTTATTGGCAAAAACCTGTTTAGTTTGTCCACTGTGCGGTCCACCGGTATCGGAGATTTTTGCCACCACCATCCATTTTTCAAACCCCATTAAGGTTTTGGGTAAACCCACCAGCCCAGTTGCAAAAACCACAGTGCCCAATGCCAAGACTGCCAGAATGTATTTGGTCATGTTTAATTGTACGTTACGGCTCGAGTATTAGTTCAAAAGCGCGTAAAAATAAGTGGGACAAGCATTTCCTCACTAGATAAAGCCCCATGAGAACCTCGGTGTGGACGACTTGGGTGTTTACCCGGAAAGGTATAACACAACTGTGCGCCGTCTCGAGGCATGGCAATTAAATCCCCGACACGCTGATAAAATGTGTCTTGAGCGGGCAAACCACCAAAAAGCCCAGCTTCCCACGCCTCGGTTGCTAAAACCGTATGCGAAGTCACCTCAAGCATGTCACGCACTTCCTCGAGCATACCGGGTTTGACCCGAAAGGTTCGACAAACCCTATCGCCGGCTGGCGCACTGAGCAGTAACGGCATCAGGTCGCGCTGCTGTTCTAAATAAACTGTGTTCTTCTCGAGTAAATCGGTCTGTCCGTGGTCAGCCGTTAAAACAAAAGCGGTTTTCCCATTTTTTGGAATACGTTTGAGTAACCGCCCCACCGCGTTATCAAGGGCGTTAATTTCGTCCGAAGCTTCTTGGCTGCTGGGTCCGTGTTTATGGCAAACCGTGTCGTAATCTGCCCAATACACAACAACCATTTTTTGGTCTGGACTTTGCAAGGCTGGCATGGCAATACTGGCACAGGTATTGGCACTTAAGTACCCGTACTGCATGGCTCTTGCCCAATACCATTCATTTAACCAAGTAAAACGGTATTCGGAAGGCGCAATCGAAAAAGCACTGATGCCCTGACGCTCGAGTTTG
>JAYWHB010000546.1:0-2852 GCA_043777915.1 Deinococcales bacterium | reverse complement strand
CCAGAGGTTTTCGTCAGGCTTTATTTGAGGCGCAAGTTCCCGCCGACCCAGACCTCGAGGCGCGTTGTGATTACTTGTCTGAGCCTTATGGTGTTCGTACTGTGATGAAGCAGTTGCTGAGCTTAAACCAGCCTGTAGATGCGGTTTTTTGTTGGAATGACCTCTGTGCTTTGGATGTTTTACGCTACTGCCAAGAAATCGGTGTGCGTGTCCCTGAGGACTTGGCAATCGTTGGCTTTGATGACATTGACCTTGCTCAGCACTCGAGTCCTGCCTTATCCACGATTCATGTGGATAAAGAAGCCTTGGGGCGTAAAGCTGTAGAGATGCTGCTCGAGAAAGACGAAAGTCAGGTGGTTAATCCGGTACGTTTGGTGGTGCGAGAAAGCAGTCAGACCCTCAAAAATGGATTATAAAAGTCGCTTTAGTATGTTTATTAAAATCTAATTTTTGTTAAAACACTGTGCAAAACAGTGTTTTTTTAATTCTATAGCCCCTCTTGACATCACTCAAAGTCTGCGCTACTATCTGTTTACCGATTTTAGTAAACAAAGAAATAAACGGTGTAGAGAAATCAAGCGTCTCGAGCAACGAGTCTTGCTTTCTTGAAAAACGAGGAGCATATATGAACAAGAAGCTGTTGACGGCATTCGGTTTAGGTGCATTGGCGCTCGGAGCAATGTTTGCTTCGGCACAAACTGGTCGCACCAAAGTCACTTGGTTCGTGGGGGTGGGAACGGGTGGACAACCCGACCAAATCGAAGCCGAAAAAGCGGCTGTAGCACGCTACAACAAGGGTCAAGATAAAATCGAATTGATCCTCGAGATTGTCGAATACAACTCGGCTCGAGATAATCTTTCGGCTCGAATTGCGGCTGGTAATGCACCAGATATTGTTGGTCCTGTTGGGACGCAAGGTGCAAACTGGTTCAAAGGTCAATTTATTGACATGGATCCGTTGATTGCCAAATTCAAACCAGACCTGAAGGGTATTGACGAAGGACTCTTAAAGTTCTACAAAGAATCACAAGGCGGCGAAGGTTTGCCTTACGCTGTTTACCCGAGCTTCTTCTTCTATAACAAAGCACTGTTCAAGGAATCCAAATTGCCAGATTTGCCAAGCAAAGTCGGCGAGAAATACCGTGGTCGGACTTGGGACTGGAACGAAGTTCGTCGCTTGGGTATGGAACTGACCTTTGACAACAAAGGCAACAATGCTGCTTCTGCGAATTTTGACTCCAAAAGTATCGAAACTTACGGGTTTATCAACCAATGGAACTTAGGGATTACCTCGATGGGTACGGCATTTAAGCCAGCCAATGTCTTCCAAAATGGCAAAGCTGTAATAGACCCAGAATGGGTTAATGCGATTCGTTACTACCACAATGGCATCTGGAAAGATAAATTTATGCCAAGCCAAGCCGCCATGGATACCGATTTACTCGGACGTGGCAATGCCTTTAACTCTGGAAATGTGGCAATGGCATGGACACACTTGTGGTACACCTGCTGCTTAGACCCTGCCGGAACAGGCAAAGTCAAGGATTGGGGCGTGGCTGTGATGCCAAGCTATAAAGGTAAAACCGTTGCTAAACTTCACGCCGATACCTTCCGTATCATGAAAGGCAGCAAAGTCAAAGAAGAAGCCTTCCAAGCGATGTGGTGGATTATGAACCAAAAAGACCTTTTGGTAACATACGGCGCTTTCCCAGCCGACGAAGACTTGCAAGACGATTACATTGCTGCCGTCAACAAAAAATATGCACCAGTTAAAATCAACTGGAGTGTCGTTAAAGAAATGCTCAAATACACCGACACCCCAAGCCACGAGCAATACTACCCGAACTTCACCAAAGTGGATGACATCTTCGCTAAACTTGCCACCAAAGTCCTGACCCAACCAACCCTGAACATCAGCCAAGAAGTCAGTAACACCCAAAAAGAAATCCAACGCGCCTTTGACGAAAAGAAATAAGACCTGCTTCGCTCCTCCTCCGCCTCCGCGCCCTTAAAGCGCGGAGGTCAGTTCAAAATAGGATATGTATGCTTTTAGACAATAAAAAGAAATTCTTAAGTTTAGAGCGGGTCGAACAGCGTTGGGGTTGGCTTTTTTTAGCACCTTGGCTACTTGGCTTGTTGTTATTTACAGCTTTCCCAATGCTTGTATCTTTGGTTTTGGCATTCACCGACTATAATTTGGTGACCGATGAACCGACACGATTTGTTGGGATTAAAAACTGGGTTTCAATGGTTCAAGACCCACAAACGCAAAGTGCGTTTATGAACACCCTAAGATATATTTTGATTGTTGTGCCACTTTTAATTCTTAGCCCACTGGTTTTGGCACTGTTCTTAAATGCCAAACCACTTTGGCTTAAAGGCTTTTTTATCACTCTGTTTTTTTTGCCAAACCTGATACCAGGCGTGGTGACTGGTTTAATTTGGGCTGGAACACTTTCGCCTACTGGAACGGTCAATCGCTTTTTGCAAGGCTTTGGAATTACCCCGCCAGCTTGGTTGACCGAAGCCGCTTGGGTCATGCCAGCCATTGCGATTATTGGTTTATGGAGCATTGGCAATACCATTTTACAACTGATTGCCGCCCTCAAAAATGCCCCCAAAGAATTATATGAAGCCGCCACGATAGACGGCGCAAGTTCAATCACGATGTTTTTTAGAATTACTATTCCCCTGATGTCATCGGTTTTGTTTTTTAATGTCATCACCTCGATTATTGGTGGATTTCAGTATTTTGTGGTCAGCTTCTTACTTTTTAATGGACAAGGCGGACCAAACGACGCGGGGATGTTTTTGATGCTTAAAATTTTTAAGGAAGCCATTACTTACCGCAA
>JAYWHB010000545.1:0-7907 GCA_043777915.1 Deinococcales bacterium | reverse complement strand
GACAACCCTTTGACTTTGTACTCGGCACAGGTGGTGTAATCCAAGGCTGGGACCAAGGTGTAGCCGGCATGAAAATTGGTGGTCAACGCCGCCTGATTATCCCCTCGAGCCTAGGGTACGGCGAAAATGGGGCTGGTGCAGATATTCCACCAAATGCAGCTTTGATTTTTGATGTTGAACTGCTCGAGGTACGCTGAACTCATCCTGCTATTTTATTCCAAGTTTTTCTTCGTATTCTTTGCGCCAGCGCTCGGCAATTGGACTCGAGAGGGCGCGTTTCATATCCCGCTCTGAGGGTTTAGAGTAATGCCAGTGCATCAGTTCCATCAGGGTGACACTGCCATTCATCCACGGTTGCAATGACACAGGCTGCCCTACTTTTAAGACACCAGTCTCGAGGACACGGCAGTATGCACCGGGGCGTTCTGCTACCGCAAAATGCTTAACAAACGCGGTATTTTCCATACGTTTTGCCAGCACATGACAAGGTATACGCGGGGCGGTGACTTCGAGAATAATCGGGTCATTTTCTGGATCGCCAATAAAAATTCTGTCACCAACGTGCAAATTTGCGCTCTCAAAACCCGAAATGGTTAGGTTCTCACCAAACATCCCCGGCTCGAGTTCACGACCAAGGGTGTCTATCCACCAATCATAATCTTGGGTGGTGTAAACATAGACAGCTTGGTCTGCGCCGCCATGATTTTTGGTGTCGGCAATGCAATCTCCCTCGAGTCCCAATTCGGTCAGAACAGCACTGTCTTTAGGGGTTTTATAAATTCCAGTGGTTAAACGCCGCTCTCCAATCTGCATTTCTTGCGCTAAGCCCACGTTGATACTGACAATCTTCACCTCTGGAGCATACAGAATTATAGGTGAGAAAAGATACGCTTAAATAGGGGATACACTTTTAGAGCCGAATCTCGAGCCGTGTCCAAGTAGCAGCCATTTCTAGGCTTAAAATCCCGTTTTCCAAATGATAATTTTTTGCCCCAGCCACACTTTGTAAACTGTCTATATGATATAAAACAATGGTTTCAGATGTGCGCTCTAAATCCAATAAACCGGTCACATGTTTCTCGAGAACCAAGACATTATTTTCAAGCTCCCCATCTAAAAGACTATGCCGCGAAGCCCCATAACCATCGCCAGCGTCTTCAAATAATTCACCAAACATGGTTTCGGCGGGTAATAAATGCCACGTTAAACTTGTCCAATTGGCAGTGGTGGTGTGCTTAGCTGCTTTCGTGACCGCCAAGGCTAGACCTTCGCGTAAATAAAGCGGTATCTGCTCGAGTGGCGCGTTAGAAATGGTGTAACCCGCTTCAAGCACTTTTCCAGCTTTCAAATCTGTAAACTCGAGCCAACGCCCTTTTGGAAGATAGGTCAGTTTTTTGCTGGTACTCGGTGTGACCACAGGCGAAACCAGCAGCCCATCACCAAACATAAATTGATGATTGGCTCGCAAACAGTCTGGGTCGCTTGGATCGAGCATGATTAACGGACGCATGACTGGTAAGCCGTTCTGACTGGCGGTGTGCATCAAAGTGTACAGCGTTGGTAATAGCTGGTAACGCATCTCGAGGGCAGCCCGTGCCAGACTTAAAAACGGTTCACCAAAACGCCACGGTTCTTGCATGGTTGTGCCTTTAGCACTGTGGTTACGCATTAAAGGATAAAACGCGCCTAGCTGATACCAACGGGCTAATAATTCGCCGTTGGCATTGGCGGCAAAGCCCGGAATATCCGCACCAGTAAACGCCACACCACTTAAGCCCAGCCCAAGCAACATCGGGATACTAAACGCCAAATGCTCCCAATACGAAGAATTATCACCCGTCCAAACTGCGCTGTAACGTTGAATCCCAGCAAAACCGGCTCGGGTTAGTACAAAACCACGTTTGCCATCGCCGTAACGTTCCAAGGCAGTACGAGTGGCGGCGCACATCGTTAGCCCGTAGACATTGTGTACCTCGAGATGTCGCCGTGTGCCGTGTCGTGCATTGTATGGTAGGGTTTTGCCTTCGACCCTGCCAATCCCGTCAGATAAACTGCCATCATCGGTAAAATTACTGGTGCGTTGCAAAGAAAAACTGCTTGGTTCGTTCATGTCATTCCAAAAACCAGCAATTCCGGTTTCGAGCATATCTTGGTGCAAATCCGCCCACCAGTTCTGGACTTCAACTCGAGTAAAATCTGGAAAGGCAGCCGGCTTGGGCCAGACTTCGCCAATTAAAGTTTCGCCGCGTTCAAAACGCACCAAGTAATCGTTTGCCAGTGCTTCTTCGTAAACTTTGTAACCCGCCTCGAGTTTAATCCCGGGGTCTACAATAGGCACAAGTTTAACGCCGTCCTTAGCAGCCTCCTCACAGAGCTTTTTGGGATTTGGATAACGGCTTTTGTCCCATGTAAAGACCTTAAACCCGTCTTGGTAATCAATGTCGGTACTGACCACATCAAGCGGTAAATTGTGTTGCTTATACGCTGCAATCACTGCCCGAACATCGGTTTCGGTTTCGTAACCCCAGCGTGATTGCTGTGCGCCCAATGCCCAAAGCGGCGCGAGTGGTTGCCGCCCTGTCAGGGCAGTGTAGCGCTCGAGAACGGTTTTTATACTTGAACCGGCAATCAAATAACAATCGAGTTCTGCCCCACTGCTTGACCAAGTTAAACGTTCAGGGTTTGCCCGTGCGACATCGCATTCGCTGCGCCACGATTCATCTAAGAAAAAACCCCACGCTAGACCATCTCGTAAGCCAATAAAAAATGGAATACTCTGATACATCGGGTCAGTGTCTGGATGGTGTGGCACAACATCGGTATTCCAAAAGGTCAGGCGCATCCCACGTTTGTCCAGCACGCCAACCTTTTCGCCAAAACCAAGGTATGCCTCGCTGCTAGGCGCTCGTAACTCGAGACGGCTCGAGAATGAATCATTGGGAAAAGCCAGAGTTGCACTGCCTCGCGCCTCAAAACCACGGCACAACAACCTTGAATCGGCATCAAAGAACTTCCATTCACCACTCGGTATATCCAACTCAAAATGCACCCCGCCAGCCTCGAGTGACAAAATTCCATCCTCGAGTGTTGTGTCTATTGGCAGGCTACTTTTATGAATGACGGCGAACGAATCTTTATTGGGCAAAAACGGAAAAACCAGACTCGAGACTCGGGCAACAGGGGCAAAACGCGCTCGAATTACACCTTCTAGTGGGGCGGACAACTCGAGGCTAGCGCTGTGCGACCAGAGTCTGGCAAGATGCGAGGTAAAATCATGATTAGAAAAAGACATAGGAACAGTCTAGCAAATAGACTTGATTTCAAATTGGTCACTTTTCACTCGCCAAAGCTCTGACAGACCTCTCATTTTAAGTCCACAGCGTTTTGTAAAATCTTGAATACCGATTGTTAAACGCCTAGATGGTCAGATTTTATACCCCTGCCGCCCAGCCCAGAAACAAGAGGTTCTTAAACTTGTCTTTGGTAGAGGTAGCTGTGTGCGCCGCCGCACCCCAAAAAACCTACACCTATGTCATGATGATGTCAGTTCTCATGGCAAACCGTAAACCAGACCCAAGTAAAACTCAGGAAAATGAGGAAAATAGAACCATGATCCCAAACCAAGGCGAAATCGAACAGACCTTTGCACTGCTTGGCAACAACGAGCAAATGGTGCTTCGGTTACGCAGTGGACTGGTAGACGGACACCGCCATAGCCTGCGCGAAGTCAGCACCTTTTTAGGCACAACCCGCGCTGCTGCCCGTAGCCTTGAGTGGCAAGGCTGGCAGAAACTCCAAGCCCATGCAAGCAGTAACCAAGTCGCCTCGAGCAGTGTGCAGTATATTCTCGAGCGTTGCCGAATTCGTAAATCACGCAGTCAAAATTAACGTACAATTCGTGATATGCGATTACTTGTATTAAGTCTTAAAGGTGGAGTCGGGAAAACCACCACGGCGATTCATCTGGCTGGTGCGTTGGCAACAAAGGGTAAAACCTTATTGGTGGATGCCGACCCCGCTCAAGGCGCGTTTGAGTGGGCGACTCGAGGTACACAAACCCCTACGACTCGAGGTACACAAATCCCTGCGACTCGAGGTACACAAATCCCTACGACTCGAGGTACAGACTTGCCTTTTGATGTGGTACTACCCGAGGATGCCAAACCTAAGAAATACGATTTTGTGATTTTTGATACCAGAGCGCAACCCAAAGCCAAAACCCTTGATGAATTCACCCGCAAAGCCGATTTGTTGATTGTGCCATGTAGTCCAAGTGCTTTGGCACTCGAGACGATGCCGCGTTTACAAGAAGAACTTTTAGGGCTGCCTTTTCGGGCATTGATTACTCTTGCACCTCCAGCCCCAAGTAAAGATGCAACTCGAGCCGAAAAGCGCTTAGATGAACTGGGTTTCCCACGTTTTGAAACGATTATGCGGCGTTATGTAGCCCTCGAGAAAGCGGCTGTGGCGGGTTGTTTAGTCCGTGATGTCCGTGACCCTCGAGCCAGTTTAGCTTGGGCGGATGCACTGGCATTGGCAGAAGAAGTATTGAACCAATAAAGCGGCAGTTTCAACATAAAAACCATGCTGCTTTCTCGAGGAAGCAGCATGACTTTGCTTGAGGTTTACTGGTTCTTCTTGGCTTTCTCCCAGTCGCTGTTGAACTTCTCGAGTCCTGCATCGGTTAAAGGGTGCTTAATCAGCATTTGAAAGATTTTTGCGGGCATTGTGCCAATGTGCGCTCCTGCCAAAGCAGCTTGGTGAACGTGCATTGGATGACGGATGCTGGCAGCAATAATTTGGCTTTTTAAGTCATGGGTGTCGAGCATCAAACGAATGTCTTTGATTAACTGCATCCCATCTTGGCTAATGTCGTCCACACGCCCAAGGAACGGCGAAATATAAGCTGCGCCGGCTCGAGCCATTAAAATGGCTTGGTTCATCGAAAAGCACAAAGTCATGTTGACAGGGTGTCCGTCGTCGGACAAAGCACGACAAGCGGCTAAACCTTCTGGGTTGGTTGGTAGTTTAACCACCACATGATTCGAGATTTTACGCAGTTCCTTACCCTGAGCAATCATTCCAGCCGTGTCTAGGGCAGTCACTTCGGCAGAAACCGGACCCTTAACCAGTTCAATAATCTCAGAAATGACTTCCTCGAATTTTCGACCCGAAGCCAGAATCAGGCTAGGATTGGTGGTACAACCACTCAAAACGCCCCAAGTGGCGATTTCACGAACTTCTTCGACGATGGCGGTATCTAAATATAAATGCACAACTCGAGTATGCGGCTTTTTTGGCTCGAGTGCAAGACCATGCCGTGGCTTGAGTGCAAGATGGTCTATAAAAACTATATCCGGTGTAAGTGGTTTCTAAAGTGTGCTGACAATTCTAAACGGCTTGCCCTTATTTCGCCATTGCTCAGGTACTTGTATAATCATTCCTGCAATTGCTTCTGGCATGACTTTATTGGCAACCATGATGCTGATGATTTCGTTGTACCGTGCTTCGGTCAGTGTACCATCACCTAGGGACAGCATAAACTCTGTACCCAAGTTATTTAATTCTGTTTCTGGTTTTTCAAGGATTAAAGTCATACTCACCTACTCTAAGCGCTACGGCTTCTAACGCCCGCCCAATCATACCATATCCAGTGTTGTCGAATATCAATGATTCGGTTCTGTACAGTATCCATGCCGCGAAGGTTTCGGCAAAATACTCTATTGGAGACGCAACTTTGGCATAGTTAGAAACAGCATTACTTCTGACTGGATTCATGGTCATGACAAATTGCAATTTATTTAGGTATCTCAAAACAGCATGAATATGATGCCCCGTTTCGTGCAATGCCGTAAACTGCACAGCCTCCAAAGCAGTTCGACCAGTATGGCTAATTTTATCTATCCGCCCCCAATCAAGGCTATGTCCATATTCAGTGGTATCTCGAGAAGTGGCAATTTCTGCTTTCATTGTCTGGTAGCTATAAAGTCCGTTGACTTCAATAAAATCATGGTTGATTTGCGTATATACTTTTGAGGTCAATTTGATTTTTTTGAATGGATTGCTTACCAACCACTCGCTTAGCCCAACTTTATCGAAAATCTCGAGTATTTTTTGTGTTTGTGAGTCATCCAAATCAGATTCTAGGTCTTCGGCTATAGGCGTTCTCATGCTTGCATTCGAGTTTATCATGCCGTGGCTCGAGTCTCTAAGCCCCAAGCCATGCCTCGACCACCACAAAACGAAACAGATGGTCTTTGCCGTTGCCTGTTTCTTGGTGTGCGTAGCGTTTTAACATCTCGAGCAATTCACCCCTAAAATTTTTGGCTTGTTCGTCGGTTAGGCTTAAACAGCCCCATTTATTCAAAATTTTTGCCATTTCCATTTCGCCCGTGCTGGGCAGCATTTGCGGTAGCATTCGGTCTTCGCGGCTAAAACGAATATGCCAACCTTCGGCGTTGGTGCTGGCAGAACGAATAATCGAGCGTCGTTCGATTTGGTCAAAATCTTTGGTGTGCATACTGAGAATATCTTCATCGGATTCAACAGGAATTGATTCAATAGGCACTGTAAAGACATCGGCGGTGGCCTGGTAGAGTGGAACATTATGTTTGCCGCGTTTTTCAATACGGGTTTGCTCGATTAGCTCGAGCCGAAGGAGTTTATTCAGCCAATAACTCATGTGGCTTTTAGAGAGCTTGATGGCTTGGGCAGCTTCGGCGAGACTGGTTTCCTTACCCATAAACGGGTACAAATGACGGACATTGGTGGTGCTGATGAGGAGTTTAGCGGCTTCAGCCCCAACCAGATGACGAACAGTTTTCATACAAAAATTCTATCACTCAAATCTGTCTATTTTATTTGAACGACTAGAATGCTACTTTTCAGGCATGAAAGCTGCCCTTTACAAAACATATGGCTCACCGTCGGTTCTACACATTGAAAACATTCCAGTGCCAACTCTCGAGGGAGACAATGCTTCCCGAGTGCTGGTCAAAGTTCATTATGCTTCGATTAACCCAATAGATTTTTTGTTCAGGTCTGGATTTCTTCCTGTCCGACCATCGGCTGGTTGGCTCAAGCCCAAACCGGAAATGCAGATTCGAGGGGCAGATGTGGCGGGTGAAGTGGTGGCGATTGGCAGTAGAGTCACCCGTTTTAAGGTCGGTGATGCGGTTTTTGGCAATTGCCGAGGCTCTCACGCCGAATTTGTAGCTGCCCATGAGTCTTTATTGGTCTTAAAACCAAATAACCTGTCGTTCAAAGAAGCCGCCGCCATACCTCTAGCTGCCCAAACCGCGCTGCAAGCCCTGCGTGACGTGGCAGGCATTCAAAAAGGACAGCGTGTTTTGATTAACGGGGCTTCGGGTGGAATTGGACATTTTGCGGTACAACTCGCCAAGTATTTTGGCTGCCATGTCACGGCTGTGTGCAGCACCAGCAACCTCGAGTGGGTTAAAAAACTCGGGGCAGATATTGTGCTGGATTACACAACCACAGATTTTACCAAACAGGGAAAGCAGTACGACATTATTTACGATACCGTCGGTAAACGAAGCTACTTTAGTTGCAAACCATCCCTGACCAAAACAGGTATCTATGTTGGCGAAAATCCATTCAAAGCACGGTTTCAAATCCTCCAAATGATCATCAGTCGTTTAACAAAAGATAAACAGCTTGGTACTCATTTAACCGATGCCAACCACAAAGACCTCGAGTTTCTAAGCGGCTTGGTTGAGGCTGGGCAACTCAAACCAAGCATCGAAAAAGTTTACCCGCTCGAGCAAATTGCCGAGGCACATCGGTATGGCGAAGGTGGTCACACCAAAGGTAAAGTCGTGATTGAAGTGATTTAAGACTCTTTGCCATCTGCGCGACAATTGCCCTGCTCTAAAACTCTTAGGATG
>JAYWHB010000544.1:0-7912 GCA_043777915.1 Deinococcales bacterium | reverse complement strand
TTGCTTTTTCGGCAATCTCTAACCTGAAGGCTAGGCTGTCGGTGTTTCGTCCGATTCGTTCAAAGAGTTGGGTTTTGTTTTCGATACCCATCGAAGCCAAAACCAATAATTCGGCTGTTTGTAAACTGGGTGTTGTGCCTAATTCGAGGAGTTGCTGCTGCAATTGCCGATAGACCCGTTCGGCTTCATTGCTTCGACCAATAGCCATGAGGCTTTGAATTAAGGCTTGAGCGTCGGATTCAGACATTGGCTCGAGAAGAAAAACTTGTTGCTGCAATGCTAAACGCTCTTCGAGGGGTAATCCTAAAGCAGTCTGGCGTAAAGACTGCACCCGTGTCTGATGATATTGCTGACGTTGCCCAGCCAACCAACTCATAAAATCGGGGGCATCTTCAAGGATGATTCCCTCGAGCAATTCGCTACTTTCTGGTTGTGCCTCAATTATAAAACCTTGCAAAGCGATGTACCCTTCGGTCTCGAGATATGCGCCAAGCCCTGTTTCGCGTAAACGATGCAATTCACGTCGCAAATTACGACTTGCACCTTCTTGACCCAGTTGTCCCCAGAGTAAATCGGCTATTTTTTCTCGAGGCACTTGCCCTTCAAAAGCCACAAAAGCCAGCAATGCCAAGCCTTTACGGGTCAATTTTAGTGGTTGCCCAGCTAAACAGACTCGAGGTACGCCAAAAAAATGCAATTCGAGTTGTTCTGAACTCATAGAAGTAATTTAACATGATTCTGGTTATGCACAGGTTACGCACTGGTCTTGCACAGGTCACGCACCGATTTTGCACAGGTAACGCACAGGTAACAGCCCATTTTATAGAATTCTCGAGATAGCTTAAGTTTTGAGGAGGAATTCATGAAAAAATCGATTTGGTGGTCAAGTATTCTGGTTCTAGGTGCAATCATTGGTGCGTGTACGCCACCCATGCCTATAGGTATTGGTCCAACGGGTGGCACAATCACCACACCAAACAACACTGCCAGCCTGACCATTCCAGCAGGGACGTTTGCCGCACCAGTACAAATCAAACTCGAGCCAATTGTCGCCCCACCCATACCACTCGAGTATACAGCCTTGAACGGCGGGGGTTTTCAAATCACTGCCCCAAGCGAATTTAATGCGACCCAAGATGTGACTTTAGAAATCGAGGATAGCGCCCTAACCACGGCGACTGGAAAGCGAATTACCACCCAAGCCTTACCAGAAGGTGCATTTGTGGTTGCCTTGGCACAACGCCCAAACAGTACCGCCTACCAGATGCTCGAGATGAAACGCACTGGTGCAAAATGGCGGGTCGAAATTTTTAAGGACTATATTTGTTTATCCTGTAAAATTCTGGCAACTTTTTTTACGCCAACCAGAGTAGAAATCAACTTATCCAATGTCCCAGAAGGCTCGAGTGTTCAAGCATCGCTGACTTTATTTAATACTTATGGCAGCCCATTGGCGTTTAATTATGCGGTGCAACTCTGGAGTTCTGACGACACCAGTGTTGCCACTGTGGATGCAAATGGTTTAGTCAAAGGCATAAAGGTGGGACAGACCAGAATCCGAGCCAAGACTGGTTCTTTGGGCAATCCATTTTTAACCGATAAACTGGTGCAAGTCACGGCTAAACCCGTGGTTTTTACTGCCAATTACTCGGCTGGAACAATCAAAGGGTACTCGAGAGGACAACTGTCCAGTAGTGGCAGTCCAAGCCCACTGATAACCCTGACCTTGCCAAACGGCACGACCCCAAACGACCTTGAATTTGACTCGAGCCAGAATTTATGGGTTTCGGATAATACGGGTAACAGAATTTTACGTTTCACCCCAGCCCAATACGCCAGTTCGGGTTCGCCCGTTCCATCTGTTGTTATCAGCAGCAACGGCAATAACAGTATTTTCCAACCTGTCGGTTTGGCATTTGACTCGAGTGGAAATATGTGGGTGGCGAACAACGCCAGCTTGGTGCGTTTTGCAGCCTCAAATTTAAGTACAACTGGCACACCAAATCCAGACCGTACCATCTCTGGTGTAAGCGTAAATTTCCCCGGTGGAATTGCCCTAGACTCGAGCAACAACCTTTGGGCAGCCATGTTTGGCACAAATAAAGTCCAGCGCTGGACACCGAGCGAACAAAGTAACAGTGCTGCGCCTAGTTACACAATTAGTCCACCACAACAACCCGCCGGTCTGACCTTTGATGCAAGCGGAAATTTATACGTCGGACAAATTGGCAACACCACCACTTCGGGTGTGGCTGTTTATTTAGCAGCCCAACTTAGTACAGCCGACCCAAGCCCAACCCGTACCCTCGGACTAGGCGCAACCAACAAAGTCTACGCCGTTGCATTCGACCCAAACATCGGTGGAATCTGGGCGAATAACCAAGCCAATGGTTCACTGATTGGTTTTAGTGCCGCCCAACTTGGTACAAACGCCACAACCCCAGCCGTAAGCACCGACAATGCAACCCAAGCCAATGGTGGTTATGGCGGCGTTGCTACCTCGAGTAACAGTAACCCAGCCGTCAACATTCCCCCTAGCATCAACAGCTTTACCGCCACACCGAACAGTCTTGGTACTGGCGGCGGCAATGTTACTTTTAATTGGAATGTTGTCGGGGCAACCAGCCTTAGCATCAACCAAGGGGTTGGTGTGGTGACTGGCTCGAGTACCAGTCGTAATGTCAGCACCACGACCACATTTACACTGACTGCCAGCAATGCTAACGGTTCTGTTGACTCGAGTCCAGTGACGGTAACGGTCAATGTCCTTGGGCGTAAGCTCTGGCACGCTTCGCTACGCGAAAATATCATTCGTGGTTACAGCGAAGCCAAATGGGGCGGAGCAAACCCAAATGTTGCCCCAGACACGACCTTAAACTTGAGTGCTTGCGGTAATGTCTTGCCCAACGACCTGATTCAAGATAATGCTGGAAACCTTATTTTCTCTGCTCCCGGCGTACAAAAAGTTATTCGTATCGCCTCGGCAGTGGTCTCACAAAATGGTGTGGTTAATGTTACGGCGGGTCAATGTGAAGAGGTTTTCTCAGGGATTGCCGAATTTATTGGATTAGCCCTTGATACCGATGGACGCAGCTTCTTTGTTGGCACACAAAATGGGGTGCGCTTCCTAAAATACAATGGGGGAACAAATACTTATGCCAATCAGAATTTACCTGTCCTGAACTTGAATGTGGCGGTGTCTGGACTGCACTTGGCTGCCAATCGTTTGTACGCTGTCGAATATGTCAACTTTAATGGCAGCACCGATGGAAAGGTACGGGTCTACGACCTTGATGCTAACCGAAATACCGATGCGACTTTGCGCCTGACTTTCCAACCCAATGGCAACACTTTTAGGCTACCAGAAGGTATTAGCATTGCATCTGGGCGTTTATGGGTAGCCAACAACAGTGGCGATAACCTGATGGGCTTTAAGCTGACCGATATTAACGCCACCCCAGTCAATAACCAAGTACAGCCATTAAGTTTTATCGCCAAAAACAACACCAATGTCAGTTCGTTTATACACTGTCCCGGCGGAGTCGCCACTGCCCCAAATGGTGAGTTGTGGGTTAATGTCCAAGGAGCAAGCGCCGCCAATGCCAATTGTGGAAGTTTTGGCACAACACTTGGCAACATCTACAAGTATGCTACTGCCGACCTCGCCGATGCCAGCAGCCCCACAGCCGCACCAGCTTTACAATTTTCAGGTATTGTCAGTGTTCCGGGTTACGGCGGAATGTTCTTCGGAAAATAATCAAAAACTAACCCCTCGAGAACTTGAATTCTCGAGGGGTTTTGACTCAAAGCTCATAGCTCAAAGCCCATAGTCTAATCCTAAATCATCACTGGTTCTTCGTATATCCCGTACACACCTCGCAGCACATCCATTTGCTCGCCGAGCGTAGCATAGGCGTGGGCGCACTCGAGAAAAGCAGGCATGGTGTTTAATCCCAATACTGCCGCTTGTCGTAAGTTCTCGAGCGCTGCTTTGTGCCGAATTGGGTCGCGTTCACGCCGCACTTGCTCGAGGCGTTTGGCTTGAATGATTTCTACATTTTTATCTACCAATTGAATCGGTACACTGGCACGTTGATTATCGGTAAATTCATTGACCCCGACGATAATTCGTTTCTTACTATCTAATTCACGCTGAAATTGATAACTGGCATCACCAATTTCGGTGGCAAAAAAACCAGCCTCGAGCGCCCTCACCACACCGCCAAGGTTGCGGATACGCTCGATGTACTTCATGGCTCGAGTTTCGACATCGGTTGTTAAATGCTCGACAAAGTAACTGCCAGCTAACGGGTCAACAACGTTTGCCACACCAGTCTCATAGGCAATAATCTGCTGGGTTCGCAGCGCAATCGTGGCGGCTTCTTCGGTGGGTAATGCCAGTGCTTCGTCAAATGAATCGGTATGCAAACTCTGTGTGCCGCCAAGTACCGCCGCCAGAGCCTGAATTGCTACTCGAGCGATATTATTGTGTGGTTGCTGTGCGGTCAGGCTTACACCAGCCGTTTGTGCATGGGTGCGAAGCATCCAAGACTTTGGGTTTCTTGCGCCGTAACGTTCACGCATTTGGGTTGCCCAGATACGCCTTGCAGCCCTAAACTTCGCAATTTCTTCAAAAAAATCATTGTGAACATCCCAGAAAAAAGAAATTCTTGGCGCGAACTCATCAATGTCTAAACCACGTTTCAAGGCTTCCTCGACGTAATGAAAACCGTCTGCCAGCGTAAACGCCAGTTCTTGCACACCAGTGCTACCAGCCTCGCGGATATGGTAGCCCGAAACACTGATAAAATTCCATTTTGGGGTATGAACCGGCGACCATTCAAAGGTATCAATCACCAGTTTGACACTTGGTTCAGGTGGAAAAATAAATTCTTTTTGGGCAATGAATTCTTTTAGAATGTCATTTTGGATTGTGCCACCCAGATTCTCGAGCCTAAAACCTTGTTTTTGGGCATTGGCAAGGTACATAGCCCAAATTGCACTGGCTGGCGAGTTTATGGTCATGCTGGTGGTGACTTTTTCTAAATCAATACCTTGGAACAAAATTTCCATATCGGCTAGGCTCGAGACTGCCACACCGCACTTACCGACTTCACCGACACTAAACGGATGGTCAGCGTCGTAACCCATCAGGGTCGGTAAATCAAACGCGGTACTTAAGCCTGTCTGTCCCGCCTCGAGCAGTTGATGAAAACGCTGATTGGTTTGTTCGGCACTGCCAAAGCCCGCAAACATCCGCATCGTCCACAGTTTGGCGCGGTACATGCTGGCTTGTGTCCCACGGGTGAACGGGTACTCACCGGGCATCTCGAGTTCAGGTGGTGCATCCTCGAGCGTGTAGACTGGTTCGGGGTTAATACCGCTCATGGTGGAAAACAGAAATTGGCGTTCTGGGAATTTTTCGACTGATTTTTTGTAATGACTCGAGAGCCAATCATTCTTTTTGGTTGTGGTTTTCATGGGTTTAGTTTAGCAGAAAGGTATAAGGTTAGGTTTTTGACCTTTCTTGTGGTGGTGAGTAACTCTTTGAAGATAATTTATGCAGCAACAGAATCTAATAGCAATGGCAAATCTGGCATCAAAAAATCATCTTGAATAAGTATTTCGGCTGTCGTCCTCATTGATTTGTTGATGAATAGACTGATGTCTACTTGATTAGTACCTTTCATAACTTTTTCAATTGCAAAAACTACTTCATAACTACCAGATAGAAATTTCAATTGAAAGAAATCATCTATACTTCCTAATTCAATCATTCCATTTTCAGTCACAATAAAAGGGACGGCTATTGCCCGAATGTAATTATCAGGTTTAAAGTCAGTATTGATATATAAGGTCAAACAACAAGTCCCGCTATCTAAAATAGTATTAAATGATAACGAGTCCATGCGCCAAGAGAAACCTTGTTTAACATAATTGGCATTCCAATTATTGAAAGGGTTCTCCAATTGGCTATTAAAAACATTCAGTTGTGAATAGCTTAGTGAAATTTGCCGTACTAATTTTGTTACTGTTTCTCCGCGAATAATTGTATCTCGAGTAGAAACTTGGGTCATGTTCAAAGTTTAGCACAAAGAAATTTGATAACAAGTTGTGGATTATCTAAATAGTGTATTCAAGTCGGATGATGCTATTTTTTGAATAAATTCACAATTCTGTTCTCATGAAAATTTTGGTGTTTTAGGTATCATAGAACTACAATCGTTCAGATCAATCAGATTATATTTGTGCAATGAACGACAAAGGAGTGCTATGAAAATACGATTTTTCCTTGCAACATTATTAGCCATCGTTTTCGTTTCCTGTGGTGGAACTTCTGTTACCCCTGCTCAGAAAAAATCGGCTGCATCTTCAGTGAGTAAAACCTTCACTGCCTTGAATGCACTGAACCTTGGAGCAACAAATAATAAGGTCACGCCCCAAGCCAATGGAACGTTTACGGCTAATTGCTCAGGCGGAGGTAGCATTTCTTATACCTTTAGCTCGACCAATTCTACGTTCACCTTTGGTATTTCCACGCCAGCCATTGGTTGTACTGTAGGCTCAACAAAATTGGTGGCTACAAACTTCTCATACACCCTTGCCAGTAGCAACAATGGAAACACACTTTCTTTAACCTATAATGGCAATTTAAGTGTTACCAGCAATGGAACGACTTCGGTTGTTTCATTTAGCAATTTGTCGTTTACAGTCAACATTGGTGGTACTCAACAAAACCCAACATTTTCTTTTACTCTTAATGGTTCTATGACCGCCGATGGTGTGTCTGTTACTTTCAATAATGATACCTATACAGCCGCCGAATTTAATTGATTGACTTTTCTAAAAACGGATGGGGTTTACCCTGTCCGTTTTTTGTTTATCGGAGTGTCTTGGTCATTTGTACTAAACTCGAGTTTTCTCGAGACAACAAAAAAGACGAAGCCTAAGCCTCGTCTATGTAGTGCTTACAAGATTTTAGCGCAAACCAGCCGTGGTGACTTTAACACTTGGTCCCATTGTTGTGGTCAAGTATAAACTCTTGACAAACACGCCTTTGGCTGCACCGGGCTTGGCTGCCTCGAGTGCCACTTGAAAAGCCTTGAGGTTTTCCTCGAGCTTCGCTGCGTCAAACGATGCTTTGCCAATTGGAGCGTGAACCACACCAGTTTTGTCATTGCGGAATTCGATTTGACCGGCTTTCAGGCTTTTGACCAAATCGCCAATGTTAATGCCGACCGTGCCGCTTTTTGGGTTTGGCAATAAACCACGAGGTCCAAGAATACGACCCAGTTTAGAACCAATGGCTGCCATCATGTCTGGGGTAGCAACCACGGCATCAAAGTCTAACCAACCATCAGCAATTTTAGCGATTAACTCGTCGCCACCCACAAAATCTGCGCCAGCGCCTTCGGCGGCTGGAATACCATCGCCTTTGGTCAGTGCCAGAACACGAACGGTACGACCTGTGCCGTGTGGAAGCGCAACTGTGCCACGCACATTCTGGTCAGACTTACGAGGGTCAATGCCAAGACGGGCATGAACTTCGACGGTTTCGTCAAACTTGGCACTGGCTAGGGTTTTAACTAAGGCAGTGGCTTCGGTGGCATCGTAGTTTTTGTTCGAGTCCACTTTGGCGGTCAGTAATTTATAACGCTTGCCGCTCATATTGGTCTCCCTTCGATGGTCACGCCCATGCTGCGGGCAGTTCCAGCCACGGTTTCGGCAGCAGCTTCGACGCTGGCAGCCGTTAAATCTGGCATTTTGGTCTTGGCAATCTCGAGGACTTGCGCCCATTGGAGTTTACCGACCTTATTTTTGTTTGGAGCGCCAGAACCTTTAGCGATACCCGAGGCTTTACGAATCAGGTAGCTCATCGGTGGGGTTTTATAGACAAGGGTGAAGCTGCGGT
>JAYWHB010000543.1:0-2856 GCA_043777915.1 Deinococcales bacterium | reverse complement strand
GGTAGTCCATTCTCTAATTTTACGACCTTTGTTTCGTGTACTGCTAAAGCCTTCGCCTGAAGGCGAGGGTTTCAATACCCCCCGAAGCAGACAATGAGTCAATAAAGCGAAAAGAAAAGGCGCTAAAGTGAACACCTTGAATGTTGACCCCAAAACGGCGGCTATGGTGGTAGCTGCTGCTAAAAAGCGGGTGCTGCCCAAGCCCTTGAGACTGGCAAGCTCGAGGATAAAAGCACAGGCTTAGTTATTGGCTTGGCGGCGGCTGGACTCATTGGAGTGGCAACCGTTGCTTTTGTTGTTCTGCAAAACAAACAAAGCAACGACAAGAAAGAAGCTGAAAAACAAAAGCAGTACACCCAAGCCCTTGAGTCTCGGGTTATGCGAATTCCAGAGGAACAAAAACGGGCGTACCTATGACCCTCGAGTCTATCAAGATTGGTATGACTGTCTTTAGCGGCTCAGGTAAAGCGTACAAGGTTCTTGAAGTCAATCCAAAAGAACGCTTTCCTGTGCTTGTCCAAAGCCAGACCAGTGGCACGTCTGGGCGCTTTTCGCCCTCGAGTTTACATAGTCAAAAGGCGGTGAGTTAATCATGCCGTTAGTGATTTTTCAATGGATGGGCGTGGCGTTAGCTGGCATTCTTGGAGTTAAGTTTGTACCTCAGTTATTTGGCTTTAATTTATATGCACCTGTCAGTGTGCCAGTAACAACTACTCCAAGTAACCCAGTTGTAACACCGCCAATTATCCAGCCACCACAACCCAGCACCGCCGCAATTGTTAAAGACCTCTCGAGCAACCCATTAAGTCTCTTGGCTGTAGCTGGCATAGTATTCGGTTTTGCCATTGTGCTTAAAAACCTTCGCGGGGCTGCTATCGAAGCGGGGAGCGGAGTCCGAAGCACTTACAACGAAGCTAGAAGCGGTGTTGATTCAGCCTCTGACCCTACCTACAGGAAGAAGCGCCGATGAACGGCATTTTACGGATGGCAGCTAACTTTGTAGTCGTTAATTTGTCCTCTCACCCATTTTGACGGTGTAAAAAAACCACGCTCTACATACCTTGGTGGGTAAGCGTGGTTAAAAGGAAACTATAAACAATGTAGCAGTTAAGCCCGAAAAACTCAACACCTCCGAATACTTATTTGCTCGAGATTTGCTTAACGGTGTTGTTCACGCCTTAGAAGCACTCAATCAAAATGCTGTTCTGAACCGTCCTACCATTGCCGATTGCATTGAACTCGAGCAGTCAGCTTTTACTTTGTTCTCTGCTTTGCTCAGTACCTCAAATAGTCCACACCTTCGCCGTGAAGCCCTAAGCGCTTTTGCGGCGGCTTTTATAACGGTTTCTTAAATTATAGCGGATGCTATACTGAAGTCATGAAACCACTATCTAAAGATTTACGCCAAAGAATCGTTAATGCCGTCAACAACGAAAAAATAACAGCTAGAGAAGCTGCCGTTCGTTTCTCGGTTGATTTGAGTAGCGTTTATCGCTTTTTGCAACTCGACCGAGACCGCAATTCACTTGATCCAGCCAAGTCTACAGGACGACCAAGAAGCATTACTTCTGAACAAGAACCTGATTTACTAGAGCAAGTCAAAAACCATTCAGACGCTACGCTTGAGAAGCATGTCAAACTCTGGCTTAAAGCCACTGGAACTCAAATCGGAATCACGACCATGTTTACCAGCTTAGAAAGACTTAAAATCACTCGAAAAAAAAACGCTTTACGCCATTGAACAAGACCCCATTGCTCGCTCGAAATGGTTAGAAATGATTGGTCAAATTGACCCAAAAAAACTGGTTTTCATTGATGAATCTGGCACTCATCTGAGCTATACCAGATTATATGCTCGAGCCAGTAGTGATGAACGGGCTTTTGGGAGTGTGCCACGCAATCGTGGTAAGAATCAAACGCTAATTGCTGCTTTGAGTATTGATGGGATCAAGGCGAGTATGCTGATTGAGGGTGGAACAAATAGGGATATATTTTTTGCGTTTGTAGCACGGTGTTTAGTGCCTAATTTAGTGGCTGGTCAGGTTGTGGTGTTAGATAACTTAAAAGCTCATAAATGTGAGGAGGTAGAAAAATTGATTAAGGCTGCTGGTTGCGAAATAATTTTTCTACCTGCTTATAGTCCAGATTTCAATCCTATTGAGAATTTCTTTAGTTGGATGAAAACAGAGTTACGCAGCTTAGAAGCTCGAGTTGTGGATGTTTTATCACGTGGAATCGGTAAGCTGTGCAAAAAACTTTCTTTAAGTGCAGTATTGGGTTGGTATAGAAATTGTGGTTATGAGGTATGATTTGCTACAATTTCAGAAACCGCTATATGAAACCCAAAACTGATTTCGAGCAAGCCATGCTCCAACTCGCCCGTGACCTACAAAATGATAGTCATAGCGTAAAAAAATTTGCTGAACTCGAGCGACGTATTTTCAAAGCCACCCAAGACCTCGGACAAGTTGCCGTCAAAGAATTGAGCGGTGAAGTGATGGAGAGAGCCGTCCCAGTGCAAAAAAAACTTGTCCAACCTGTCACTCCAGCAAAAAATTAGAAACCCGAACAGCTTTGCTCACAACGCTGTGGGGAAAACTACACATACCCCGTTTTAGAAGGCGATGTCACCAATGCCAAAACCAAGCTCAGTTTTGGGGCGATGAAAGCCTTGACGAAAGTGGTTGTACCCCTCTGTTGTTACAACGTATACAAGCAGTCGCGCTTGAAACCAGCTACCTGACCAGCCAAAAACTTTTAGCTCAATGGGGAGTAGAAATCAGTAGCTCACAGATCGCCGAATTAAGCCAAGGTTTTGAGGCTAAACAACAACAACTCTGTGAAGCCAAGTTATTT
>JAYWHB010000542.1:0-7921 GCA_043777915.1 Deinococcales bacterium | reverse complement strand
TAAAACTGGTCAGTTTGGCTTTACCAATTTGGTTAAATTCGATACTGTCATCTATTTCGGCGATGTCTTCTCGAGACCAGTCATCCACCAAAATATGTGGTGCGCTGGCATCTTGGCTCGAGCCGAGCTTAAATAGGCGTTCTTCGATTTGACCAATTAAAAACCCGAGGTTCAGGCTTGCATCACGGTCGGCAAAGCAGTACGGCAGTAAGCGCTCGAGGGCAAATTGTTTAATTGTCCAAAGGTACGGCGTGATGCCCTGACCACGTTGCGATGCGCCGTGCGTAATCACGCCTTCTGTACCAATATTTGGGGCTAAAAACTGTACATCCTGAAAAGGCGTGGCGGGTAGTCCACAAACCGTGTAGCGGTCGGTTTCTAAGCCTCGAGCCGCGCTTTGTTTGGCTTCACGGTCACGAAACTTGTTGTTTTCTTGGTCTAAGAAAAGTAAATCTTCACCTTTAACATTAAAAATCACGGCTCGAGAATTGCTTTTTTCCAGTCCTAGGGCATTGGAATTAAAGATGCTATAAAGCAAAAAAAGTGCATAACTGGTTTTGGTGGCAACACCAGAAACACCCGATATATTCACGTGTGCGCCATTCTCGCCGTTCAAAAACGCAAAATTGAGGTAGGTGGGCTGACCATTTCTTAAGACCCCAGCCGGAGTGACTGATTCCATGCGGTCTTGATAAAGCGCCATCTCGAGTTCCTTGCCTATCGCGTGCCAGACTTCATCGCCGGGGTGTGGTGGCACAAATTCTTCGGGGTCAACTCGAGTCACAATCACATGGGCGGCGTAAGACACATTGACTGGAATTGTTCCCTCGAGCGCAAGGCGCGTGTCCGAATCAAACTGAACCCCTTCGTGCAGTTTTCGCACACTGTCCACCACGCCATAAAAGGAAATAAAATCGTTCGTCCCCTCGAGCGGTTTCTTGGTTTTGACCACCACCAAATCATCGAGTTGTAGCATTTGTCCTTCGTTGACACCCACCCAAAACTCGAGTGGAGCGCTGTCCTTTGTGCCTAAAATCATTCCGACGGGTTGAATTTGCATGTCTGACTCCAATGATGGGAATCGTAGGGGCGAGGCATGCCTCGCCCCTACGGGATTAATTCGTGTTTTTTGCTGGCTCGAGAGGGGCTTCTTCTCGAGTATTCTGACTTCTTAAATGGGCTTGGATTCTGCGGCGAATGATGCTCATGTCGCCCATACGTCTTCCTAAATCAGATTCCAGAAAGGCTATTGGCATTAACTGTTGTGGCGCTCGAGGGTCTCTAAAGGCTTTGGCGCTGTAACGCGGTAGAACACGGCAACTCCAATCAGCAATACTTTTTGCCCACTCGAGACCCATCACATCGCGTACTTCGAGGCGAACCAAACCCGCAAAAGGTTGGATGTACTCGGGGGTGTTCTCGAGACGGATGTACCAAGAGTAGCGTGGCAAAATTCGGCTGCCAATGCGAAATACTGGGGTGCGTTCGCCTTTTTCGAGTTGGCGCAGAACCTCAAGTTCTTGTCCAGAGACATATAAGGTGTGTAGGGTCTTGACATAGCCCATGCTGCGGTCTGGGGCGCGGCGTTGTAGCGGTCCATCCAAAATCAGCAGCGCATCCTCGAGCGGCAAGCCACCCGCCAATTTGTCTTCGGCATCGCGCATTAAAAATTGCAAGCGTTGCATCAGCGCATTTTCTAAGTTCTGGGTTTCGTTTAGGGCTTCGTAACGGTACTCGAGCCGCCCGTATTCGTGTCCCCTATTTTCGATGATTAAGTCTTGCCCAGTGCCGCCCGACAAAATCAGGATTCGCTCGAGTACCCTGTCTACGACCCGTGCTGGGGTGAGGGTGTCGTGTTTGGTGGTGACTGCCCCAACTGCCAGTGTGCCAAGCAGTCCGGGGGCGATGACTCCACCATCGAGGGTGTTCCAAACCCTGCCCTCGAGTCTACGTCTGCCGTCTATGAAGTACAACTGACTAAAATCCACACGATAATCGGCGGGGCGTACCTTGCCCCAAACGCTAAATTCGACCTCGAGTTCGACATCTTCAATGGCTTTCGCCTGATTGGGGTCGGCATGAAGACTGGTGTCGTATTCTGGACTCCAAGGCTCTAAGGTGAGGCGTAAATTACGTTGCATCCGTAACGAGTTTAACATCAAATGACATGGGCTTGACGAGAATCAAGTCAGTATCGCTTGGATTTGTTGCTTAACCACTTCGGTTTGACTTGGCTCGAGAACGCAAAACTGAAATTCACATGTCCAACTAGCTCGAGGGGCAAGACTCACCACCCGTCCAGCCGCTTTCTCAAGGTTGTACCCAGTCGGTTCGGAGGTGGCGGGTAAGACTAAACCTAAGCCGTCTTGGTCTGGCGTGCGGGTTATCCAGCGCACCCCCACTGGTAACTGGCTGGGGCGGTGAGTCACATAATCGGCGCTTCCATCTGGATGGATTTGTAAACTGTGCGCCCAACCGCTTTGGTCTGCCAAGTAATCAATAAAAAAGACCACTTCGGGGTCATAACTGATTCCAGTTGTCAGGGTGTGGTGCAATTCTGGGTGTTGTTTTAGTTGCTCGATTTGCGCCAGTGTTTGGTCGGAAATCTGGGCGTGGGCGGGGATGCTGTCGCGTATTCGCACAGTTTGCGGCGAAACCTTAGCACTGTAAACAATTTGGGCATCATTGACAGGGCGTAAATTCAAATGTGCCAAGTACATTAAATCCATCGGACTGTTTTTAAGATTTTCAATGCTTAAAAAAACCGCCACACGGCTCGAGTTGGCATACAAGCGGACTTCTGGGGTGGCAATATAATTATGGGCAAAAGCAATTGTGTGTCGGTACATTCCACTTAAGGCGATGTATGCGCCAGTCTCATCTGTGCCGAGTTGTAAAAAAGCAGTCTGAAAAGGCGCATTGGGCAATTCACCATGCAAGGGGTGGGTATCGGCTGCCGATGGTACACCCATGGCGGTCACACCACAATGCAGCAACAAACCACCATAATTTTCCAAGTACGCCAGTGTCGGTTTTGGGTCATCAAACATGGTTTTCATGGTTAGGCAACGGTCAAAAAAAACCGCGTCCCAAATTTGTTGTCCCTGAAAGGGCAGCATCATTAAATGACCAACACGATTCTCGAGCCGTATGGCATGAACCCCGCTTGGATAGATAAAGGTTTTAACCGTAAAATCTGGGGTTTTGATCAGTACCTGTGTGGTTGGTGAAAATGACTGCTTATACAAATGAATGGTGGTCATGTTGCCTCCGACGTTGGTGTAACTTAAATTAACACAGACTGCAATCCATTGCAGTGACATGCGGGTCACAGCAGTGGTTAAAAGCCTTTACTGAATCTGTAAGTCTGGTAAGCGCTGTACCACACCCCGAGTGACCATCACTTCAAAGCTGCTCGAGACGGTCACACTGTTGGCGCTGCGTTCGAGGATGCCGATGCTTAGTTGTCCTTCTGGAAGCCGTGGACTACCATAGTATCCATTGGCATCGGTTTCTAGTAAGATACTCGAGCCATCGGTACTGCGTACTTCAAGTTCGGCATTCGTTACAGGGTTGCCGTTTTTAACGACCCGCCCTAAAATCCCCGAGAGTAAATTACTATTGGGTTGTCCCCAACTAACAGCACTCGAGAACAGGCTCGAGAAGGCTTTTTGGAAATCTATTTTGCCGTTGTTCTCGCTTTTTTTGGCATTTAGCACCTCCAAATCGGCAGTGCGGTAACTGTAGCCAATCCAACCGCTTATCCCTTGGGTGGCAATGGCTCGAGCATATTGCTTTTTGGAATCTTGCAAGCTGTTGACAAAAATCCCAGCCCCAGTCGCCACTACAGCGTTTTCTTTGGTTTTAGCTGCAAACGCATTCCAGCCATCAAATTCTTTTGCCTGTACAGCATCG
Source organism: Deinococcales bacterium (assembly GCA_043777915.1). GTDB lineage: Bacteria > Deinococcota > Deinococci > Deinococcales > JAAFIG01 > JAAFIG01. Next base: position 4,006 of record JAYWHB010000542.1, on the reverse strand, counting down.
TATTCACGTTTGTAATTCATTGGGATATTCAAATCCAAAATCCCTTCCCCAGTCCACCCGACCCAATTTTGCAGCACTTCGGCATAGGTTCTGGTTTGCTTAAATTCTTCGACAGTTCGTGGTGCAGTGCGGTAAGTGATGGTGGCAGCACTGACCCAGAGTTTAGGTTTACGAATTTTGGCTTCTAAATAAATGCGGCGCACCAAATGGGTCAGTTGCTCGCGCCGCCATTCAACCCATTGGGCATCCAAAGGTGCTGGCGTGTCGGTTCGCCCAGTCTCGAGCCGAAAGCGATTTAAGCTGGTTGGGTTATAGCCCCAAACGGGTCGGTATTGTGGGTCGGCGCTGTCTGGGTAGCGCACTCGGTCAAATTGAATTCCGTCAATATCGTAATTCTCGAGAACCGAAATATAAAACTGGGCGATATACTCGGCGGCGGCTGGGTGTGCCACATCAAGAATTTCGTCTTTGCCTGCTCGACTCGAGCCAGCCGTGTTAAACGTCACCCAAGGGTCGGTGCTGGTGCGTCCGTGGGTTGCCATCACATGGTTGCTCGAGAAATACGGCTCGGAGGTGTTAAAGGCGGCGGTGGTGATAATCCACGCATGGACTTGAATGCCCAGGGGTTTAGCTTTTTTGATGATTGCCTCTAATGGGTCAAAATTCTTGGCAAGTTTCGGGTCGCTACTGCGCGGCACATGTGACCGGTTACAAAAGCAATCCATGCGCCGCCCGACTTGTACAAAAAGCGCATTGAGTTTTAGACGCTGGGCGTAGAGGATTAAGTCATCCACTTCTTTTTGAGACTTGAACCCTGCGCCAAAGGCATCTACCCAAAGCCCACGCAGTTGCGGCGTGCCAACTCGAGGTTGAGCCAAACTCGAGCCAAGAAGTACCAGAGTTACAACCATCAATCCAAACAAAAAACGCATGTCTCGAGCTTACGGTTTTTTAATGAGACAATTAGCGTAACGTAAACATCTCTTTGATGATTGGTTTACTTAAAACCACACTGGTACGGGTTGCACCAAACATGCCCAAGCGCTGAATCCAACTTTGAAGCTCAGAGATGTCTTGCATAATTACCCTAGCCACAAAACTCGAGTCGCCAGTCACAAAGTAACATTCACGAATCTCTTTTTGCCCACTGGCAAATTCAAGCACCTTTGGGTAACTGGTTGGATTGGTTTTGACTTCGATTAATGCCATGGCGCTGTAGCCAAGTTTCTCAAGGTCAAGCCGCACTGTAAACCCTTGAATGATTCCAGCATCCTCGAGTTTACGAATTCGTTCGATAATGGTGGGGGTACTTAAGCCAACCCGCCTTGCCAATTCGTTATAACTGACCCGTCCCTCGTGTTGTAAATGCTCGAGAATTTGGCAATTATAAGAATCAAGAAGTTCATGAACCATTTGGGTATTTTAACCTAATAAACATAAAGTAAGTTCAGATTATGGCTTATAAAACTTCTTCTCGAGCCAAGTTTTATTGACTATCATAAATCCTCAAGATTCAATTTGTAGCCCAAGGAGTTTTTATGTTAATTGGTGTTCCTAAAGAAGTGAAAGTCAAAGAAAATCGTGTTTCAATGACCGCCGCAGGTGTAACCGCTTTGGTCAAACGTGGTCATAGTGTGCTGGTACAAACGGGGGCTGGACTTGGCAGTGGAATCACTGACCTCGAGTACGAACGGGCTGGGGCGAAACTGGTGGCTAGTGCATCCGAGGCTTGGGCAGCCCAAATGGTGGTCAAGGTCAAAGAACCAATTGAATCTGAGTATGGTTTTTTGCGCGAGGATTTACTGCTGTTTACTTATTTGCATTTGGCGGCTGAACGCCATTTGACCGATGCGCTCTTAAAGGCTGGAACAACCGCGATTGCCTACGAAACCGTCCAAGTTGAAGATGGCAGTCTGCCGCTTTTAACCCCAATGTCTGAAGTGGCGGGTCGCTTAGCGCCACAAGTCGGGGCAGCCTGTTTACTCAAACCCAATGGTGGGCGTGGTGTGCTGCTTGGGGGTGTTCCGGGCGTGATTCCGGGGCGCGTGGTGATTATTGGCGGCGGCGTGGTCGGCACAAACTCAGCTAAAATTGCCGTCGGTATGGGCGCTCGAGTGATTATCATGGATGTTTCGCACCGACGTTTAGCGTACCTAGATGATATTTTTGGTGGGCGAATCCAAACCATGGCGAGCAACGAATCCAATATCCGTGATGTGATTCGCAGTGCTGACCTTGTGATTGGTGGTGTTTTAATTCCGGGTGCAAAAGCGCCGCATTTGATTACTAAAGATATGCTGTCCACCATGCCAGAGGGCAGTGTGATTGTGGATGTTGCGGTAGACCAAGGCGGTTGTGTCGAAACGATTCATGCCACTACTCACGACGACCCAACCTATGTGGTGGATGGTGTGGTGCATTATGGTGTGGCAAATATGCCGGGCAGTGTGCCGCGTACCAGCACCTTTGCCTTGACCAACCAAACCATTGGCTATACGCTGCGTTTAGCTGATAAAGGACTGGGGGCATTAAAGCAAGACCCAGCGCTGATGAAAGGTTTAAACACCCGCAATGGCAAACTGACCTATAAAGCCGTCGCCGATGAATTTGGACTCGAGAGTGTCAGCCCCGAAAGCACCCTATAAACAATAAAAGAGGCAAGGCTCACATCTGGGAGGGGGAGTGAGCCTTGCTTGCTTTTAATTTAGCAGCCAATCATGATTTTACGGTGAATGTACGGTTAAACAATTTCATTATCGGCAACAATTTCAACCCGAGTAGCTGGTAATAAAGCCAGACGTTTGAAGGCTTCGCTCTCGAGAACAGCTTTGACAAATTCTTCAAGTGTCTCGTAATCGGTGCTGTCTTCATAAGTTCCCGAAAAATCTTTTAATTCGTCTTGGGTTAAAACACCAACATCGTACTCGAGTTCAAGCATGATTGATTCAAAGCGCTCTGGTGCATCATCGTCAACGTCTTCGTCATCGTTGCTGATCGAATCTAGCGCCCGTTCGAGCGCTACAATAATCGCCGTTGGTTCTCCGGGTTTGGTCATGCCCAATAAGCCCAGCAAACCACCCGCTTTTTCAGGGTCGCTCAGTTCAACATCTATCGTGAACATTAGGTCATCGGCTAAAGCCCAAGTATATTTTTGGTCACGGTGGTACTCGAGCAGTGCCTTAAAAGCCTGCCCTAAAGTGGTTTTCTCGAGTGGTACAGCCAGACGTTCCAAATAGGCTTGCTGCATCGCAGTTTGGGAATCGCTCATGCTTTACTATAGCGCAAGAAATAGGCGAACGGCGAAAGGCAAAGGGCAAAAGTATTCACGCTTTTCTTTCTTCCCTAGCCCTTACGGTTGCCAAATTTGAGGCATCAGCGATTCAAAGGCTTCGGCATAGCGCACACCAATAAATGTACCCCAATACATCAGGCGTGCTTTGCGTCGCTCGAGAATTTCAGGGCTGACTGTTTCGGAAACGGCGACACCTGAAAATTGGCTTTGGTGCGCCATAATTGCTTTTTCCCATGTATCCATGACACTCGAGACATCCACCAGAACATTGGCGTTTATTGGCGCGTTACCTTGGTAGTAGAGGATTTTTTTAACCTTGTGTGGCTTTCCCCCGAGACTGGCTTTTTGGAGTCCTGCCAGATGCACGGCTGATGCACTGAGCAAGGCTGCGCCAATATGGTCTGGATGTCGGTCGGTTTGATGCGGCACAAGCAGGGTTTGTGGTTGTAATGCTCGGATGACTTGCGCTAGTTTTAAGCGGTACTCGAGTGTGTCTTGTAAACCACCATCGGTTAATTCCAAATTGCCACGAAAAGACAAACCGAGTATTTTGGCTGCCTCGAGTGCTTCGGCTCTGCGAATTTCTGGTGTGCCTAGTGTTCCCATTTCGCCTCGGGTTAGCTCGAGAATTGCTGTGCGTTGACCTGCCTGAACAGCTTTTAGGAGCGTTCCACCACAACCAATTTCAGCATCGTCTGGGTGTGGGGCAATGGC
>JAYWHB010000541.1:0-7921 GCA_043777915.1 Deinococcales bacterium | reverse complement strand
GCCGCAAATCAGACCAGCCATACGTCACTTCGCCAACACTCGAAGCCCCAACGGTGACTGGATGCAAACCTAAATCCTCTGCGCCCATCGCAATGTAGACTCGAGGCGTTGGATTTCCACTGCGTAAGCGCACCAGCATCGAATGAAGCCCGAGTTTAACCAAGCCTTTTGCCACCGAAAGCAGCAGTTGTTTACCCACACCTTGCCCTTGGTAACGCGGCATCACATATAAGGAGTACATTTCGGCTTCGATGGTCGCGTGTCCGCCCCATTCTGGACCACCTGCTGCAAAACCAACCACTTCGCCGTCTTCTTCGGCAACATAGGCAACCTCGTCGCCCCATTCAGCGCCTTCTAGGAAATGCTGCCAGCGTTGATCGCCTCGTGGCTGCAAGGCATCAAAGGCAAAATCTGGTACAAGACTCGAAAACAAGGCTCTCCAGCATTCAAAATGCACTTGGGCGATGGCAGGAATGTCGTTTTTGGTGGCAGGACGTATTTTCATCGCTGGTTCTAGTCTAACCGATTTTATCTGGGCTTGCACAAGGAAATTTGAACCCATGCTAAATGACAGAGATAACTCGGGTCGGATTACGGCACAATGTCCTCTTGTGACAAGGTAAGATAGCGCTCATGAACTCGCTCAAGGTGACAACTTGAAACTGGCAATTGCAGATTTACACGGACGAGCCGACTTGCTCGAAGGCTTACTCGAGCGTGTGCCAGCCGATACCACTTTTGTTTTCTTGGGCGATGCGATAGACCGAGGGCATCGCAACCGCGATACGATTCGTCTGCTGACCAAACTTGCCGATGAAGGTCGCATGACTTTACTGCGTGGTAATCATGAAGCAATTGTTCTCGAGGTAGACGAATGCTTTGAGCGTTTTAAGCGCGAACCGACCGAGTTGCGGCGCGGCGACGCGCTGCTTTCAATGCAGAACTGGATTCAAAATGGTGGCGATACCGTAATTATCGAATATGGCGGTTGGGACAGCGGAGGCGAAGCTGACGCTTTTGGAAATTGGGGCTTACCCCCAGAACTGATGACCTATGCCAGTCGCACCGAATACACCTACCGTCACGCAGGTGGCGAAAAGGGCGATATTTTGTGTGTTCATGCTGCCCCAAGCCAAGTCAAAGGCTACCGCAGCCCCGAAGACAGTATGGTCTGGGCGCGTCCAGAAGATGGTCCGTTCGCGTTGCCAGAAGGTGTGCTGCTCTCGGTACATGGGCATACACCCGTTCATGCACCAACCCGAATTGGACAAAATATTTTTATGGACTTAGGGGCAAAATGGACTGGGCATCTTTGTACCCTCGACCTAGATACCCTAAAATTTACGACCTACAAAGGACTGGGCGAAGATACTTTAGAGAATCTACCCGTCTTTGAGCCTGTAGCTGGAATTGAACCTGTGGTACTCGAGTTTGAGACAGTCGTGCTTTAATGGGTTTGCACCAGCATTTCAAGTTCCTTCCATGCCGCTCGAGCGCTGGGTAAATCATCACGGTGACGCACCAAAAACTCTTGGACTCGAGCCATGCTGAGGCTATCTTCGGGTAGGCGTTCAGCCAGTGCGGTAGCATCTGGAATACTCGGATAGAAGCGCTCGAGCATTCTGGCAATTTGTAGCCGTGTCGCATGACCCACAAACAAATGCACATCACAACGCCCCGGACGCACCAAGGCTGGGTCGAGTTTCTCGAGGTGATTGGTGGTCATAAAAACCATCCGCCCTTGCTGTGCCGTTACGCCATCTAGGGCGTTTAATAAGCCATTAAAAGACAGTTTGGTTTCGGCATCTTTTTTACGACCGACAAAAATTGCATCTATGTCCTCGAGCAGAATTAAACTGCCTTCTGGTGCATCGGTCAGTAAATTGGTCAGGCTCTCATCGGTCAGGATTCCACTGGCTAGGTTTAGGACACAAACACTTTTATGCAGCACACCCGCCAGCGCTGTAATCAAACTCGATTTGCCGTTGCCCGGAGGACCGTAGAGCAAATAGCCACGCCGCCAAGGAATGCCCATGTCGGTGTACCACTGTTCAGACTCGAGGAAACGCTTGGTATCGGCACAAACCCGTTCAAACAGCCCACCAGCATAAACCAAACTTTTGGGGTCTCTTGGCGGCACACGCTGCATCACCCGCCAATCATCCCAACGCGGCGCAAGAATTTCGACTCTGGGTTCTTCGGGTTTATGGACGGTTTTATAAGCTGCACTGACCAAGCGCTCTAAAGAATCACGGTTGGTGACTAAAGTACGCACCGTTAAAGTCTCATGAAAACCAATCAGCAGACTGTTATTTTGCTGACGTTCCCGAGAGGCACTAAACCAAAATGTCCGATTTTCAAATTGTACTTTGAATGTTCCGTCCACAGGGGCAAAGACCCCACGCGGCGCGTTATCACGGGCATCCACGGCAAACCCAGCTTCGCCACTTCGTTGTGTCACCAGCGCCAAATCGCGCATTCTCGAGCGCACGGGTTGGGTGGTCAGCCAAGCCCTAAACCATTCAAAAGCATCATCTCTGGAATCCACTTGGACAGTCACGACAATCCGTTCCCAAATATAATCCCAGATTTGCTTGGGTAAATGCCGCAAATAGGCGATTGCCCCACCCGCAATTGCAAGGGTTAAACCACCAGTCACGACTTGGTTAGATTGCAAAGTTTTTTGCAACTCGAGCCAAACTTGGTTTATATCTAAAAAGTCAATCATCATTCCCTCAAACGGCAGACAGTAGCACAGCACAAGACTGTCTGTGTACCAGACAATACGCAATGCAGGGCAGTCAGTACATCTGGGATTTGGCGTAAGCCATTGGCTCATTCAACTGCCCAATCCGTGACACATTTCTGCTCGAGGTCAAACAAGACACCAACTTTGACCACGGGTTTCTCAAAACCATCGGCGTAACCACTTGTATTGATTTGCTGTACAGCTTGTTCGGCAGTTCCAGAGACCTTGAATTCAAAAATAATTTGATGGCTGGGCGTGGTCACTAAGGTATCCATTCGTCCTAGCGAAGTTTGTAGCTGGCTCTGGGTACGAAAACCCGTACTGGTCAACATTAAGTGCATCAGAGAATGCACATATGACTCTCTGGCTGGGAAAATTTCATAAGGAATACTGGCAAGAATCTGATTGACTTTAGCAAAAAGAGTCTGCCAATCAAGATTTAAGAGTGCTTTATACAGTGCCACTCCAAATTGCGAGATTTGCGAAGGTACAAGTTGGCTGTATTCGCCAATTAAACTACTCGAGAAGGCTTGGCGGACTTCTTGATTTGGGTAGCCAAGTTCATATGTTTCTTGTCCAGCAAATGATCGAACTGTTTTTATGGTTAAGTAGCCCGTTTGAAACATTAATGAAACCGCATCTAAATGCTCGACATCGGTGGTGGTGATACCACTCGCATCCATTTCTGAACTATCGAACTCGAGCGGGTTTAACTGTGCAGAACGAATCAGTTTAAGTAAAAAGGTGGGTGTGCCTGTTTCATACCAAAAAGAACTAAATTTTTTCTGCTCGAGAAAAACAAGAAAACTAAATGAACAATATAAACGGGTTTTGCCATCCCACGAATACCCATTGTACCAATAGGTGGTGAGTTCCCATAAGTCTGACATGGACAGGCTTTGGCGCAATGCCACCGCCTCGAGATGCTGACCAAAAACAGTTTCAATTTCTGATTTTGTGTAGCCACAAAGCGAGGTGTATTTTTCGTTTAAGCTGATGTCTTGTAAATTATTCAAATCCGAGAACAAACTGAGCTTACCAATTTTAGAAACACCTGTCAGCAACACCAAGTGCAAGTATTCATCCAAGGGTTTAAGAACCCCATACACACTTTTTAGGATAGCTTGGTGTTCGGCGCGTTTTTCTGGCTCGAGTAGATAATCGGTTATCGGTTTGTCGTATTCATCTATTAAAACCACAACCTTATTGATTTTACTAAACTCGAGAATAATTTCGCGTAAGGCATCTTGAGCATTGCTGCTTTTCAACTCATACCCATACTGAAGGGCGTTAATTCGTAGCCAATCCACAATGCCTTCGTCAAGGTTTTTACTTCTAAAGTTGACATTGCTAAAGTCAAGCCGAACAATTGGATGCGGCTTAAAATCATGGTGTGAAAAAAGCCAAAGGTCAGAAAATAAGTCTTTGCGTCCTTCAAAAGCCGCCTTTAAGGTAGACAGCAACAATGATTTCCCAAAACGTCTCGGACGAGCAAAAAAGTACGCTCCACCTTCAATAAATGGCATCATGTACATGGTTTTATCCACATACAAATAATTATTTTGACGCAGTTTCGCAAAATCTTGAATGCCAATCGGTAAACGCATGGTTTAATTCTACTTATTCTTCGGTGCGGATGTAGACGGTTTTTTCTTCGCTGTACGCCTCGAGTGCTTTAGGTCCAAGTTCTCGTCCGTAACCACTTTGTTTAAATCCACCAAATGGGGTGGTGTAACGGACACTCGAGTTGGAGTTAATACTTAGAACCCCAGAGTCTATCGCCCTTGCCATGCGTAAAGCCCTCGCGTTATCCCGAGTCCAAATGCTGCCGCTTAAACCATAAATGGTGCTGTTAGCAAGTTCTACCGCTTCGGCTTCGCTCGAGAAGGTAAGTACCGCCGTCACAGGACCAAAAATTTCTTCCTGCATCACGCGGTCTGTCACGTATTCTGGCTCGAGTATCCGAGGGGCAAACCAATATCCCGCGCCACTTGGGGCGCTGCCTAAAATGCTGACCTTGGTATTTTCGATGATGCTTTCGACTCTGGCGCGGTGCTGCGCCGAGATTAACGGACCCATATCCACATCACTGCTTGGGTCGCCAACACGGTAATTTTTAACATGTGGCTCGAGGGCGTTCATAAAATCATCGAGTACATTTTTATGCACCAATAATCTCGAGCGAGCGCAACAATCTTGTCCAGAATTCTCAAAAACACTGCTTGGCACAGCCGCTGCCGCCGCCACAATATCGGCATCATCCATGATGATACTGGCACTTTTACCGCCCAACTCAAGCGTTACACGCTTAATACTCTGGGCGGCTCTGGCAGCAATATCTTTACCAACGGCGGTACTGCCCGTAAAGGCAATTTTTGCCACCTCTGGATGGTCAACCAAAGCCCTTCCAGCCTCGAGTCCAGTACCAACCACAACATTTAGTACACCTTCGGGTAGTCCCGCCTCGAGGACAATTTTCTCGAGTTCCATGGCGGTCAGTGGCGTAAGTTCGGCGGGTTTTAAGACACAAGTATTGCCCGCAGCAAGGGCTGGCGCAAGTTTCCAAGAAGCAATATAGAGCGGGAAATTCCAAGGGGTGATTAAACCGACCACCCCTAGCGGCTCGAGAAAAGTCATGGCAATTCCGCCCGCCACGGGAATGGTTGCGCCCATGTGCCGTTCTACTGCCCCTGCGTAGTATCTAAAGACATTGGCAACTGCGCCAATTTCCCATTTGGCATTACCAAGGGGTTTACCGCCATTTTTTGACTCGAGCAGTGCTAGTTTTTCTAAATTGGCTTCGATGTGGTTGGCAATGCTGTACAAAATTTTGGCACGCTCATGAGGAGCGGTTTTTCGCCATGCTGGGAAAGCGCGTTTGGCACGTTGCACTGCCTCGTTGACATCGCTTGCGGTAGCGGCTGGAATTTCGGCAAGAATTTTTTCGGTGGCTGGCTCAATAACTTGGATTGTGGTCATGGTTGGTATTCTGACATAGACTCGAGTGCGAAAATCAACAGGTATGATAAAAGCACATGGGGCTTCTCGAGTTTCACAATTTAACCGCACGACAAACCGAGTTTGTACTTTTAGCCAAGCACCTCGCTTTGAGCATGGCATCTCGAGCGGGTGAGTTTGACCGCAATGGCGAATTGCCAATCAGCAGTTTTAGCGAATTAAAGCACAGTAACTATCCAAAATTAACTGTCCCTGAGGCTTTTGGTGGACTTGGTGCGAATTTGCTCGAGTTTGTACTGGCTCAGATTTGTTTAGCCCAAGGCGACGCGGCGGTGGCTTTAACGGCTGCCATGAACGCCCATGTGATTGGTGGTGTAGCCGAATCTGGGGCTTGGAGTCTCGACATCTCGAATCGAATTTTTAAGGAAATCGTCTCTCGAGGGGCGTTAATCAACGCGCTGGCTTCTGAACCAGAACTTGGTAGCCCATCTCGAGGTGGAGCGTTTCGGACTGTTGCCAAAAAAGTCGCTCGTGGGTGGCGATTAACAGGCAGAAAAAATTGGACAACTGGCGGTACATGCCTAGATTTCTTTGTGGTTCATGCTTCCTTAACAGGGGTTCTCGAGTCTACAGGACGGATGATTGTGCCAGTTGGGGCTGATGGAGTGCGCTTTGAAAAAACTTGGGTGGATGCGCTCAGTCTGCGTTCAAGTGCTGCCGATGATGTGGTTTTTGAAAATGTTTTTGTTCCAGATTCGGACTTTATTATGTCAACTGCTCCAAGCTCATCTGGTACAGCTTGGTTTTGGGCAGCCATGTCTGCCACATATTTAGGCATTGGCATCGCAGCCCTCGGAGAAGTGGTGCAGTACACCAAAACTCGAGTTCCAACGGCGTTAGGTAAGCCAATCTCGAGCTTAGCGGGTGTACAACAAAAAATTGGTTTGATTGAACTGACCTTAAAAGCGGCTCAGACCATGCTGCTTGAAAGCTGTGAACGCTGGGTAACATCGGATTCTCGAGATGTTTTGCTGCCTGCTTTGGCTGGGGCAAAGTATTTGTGTACCAATGCGGCTGTGACCGCCACAGATTTAGCGCTTCGGGTGGCGGGTGGCAATGCCCTGACCCGAGTTTTGAGTTTAGAGCGCCATTTTCGGGATGCTCGGGCTGGCTTGGTGCATCCGCCCAACGATGAAACTGCGCTCGAGATGATTGGACGCGCTCGACTCGAGTAGAAAAGCCAATTTGACAACGAAGGCAAGCATCCTCTATTATCATTTGAATTCAAACGTTCGATTTCAAATGATTTTTTCTTAAAGGATTCTTATGCCAATTCAAGAAGATTTTTCCCGTACCGAACTCGAGGTCATGCGCCGCGTTTCAGGTTTACCGATAGATGAACTCGCCCTTTCGGTGGCATCGAATCTTTGGCGTGCTTCACAACTTTTTAAGCAAAAACTTGAGCGTGAGGTGTTGCGCGAACACAGTCTTAGTTTCTCGAGTTTTAGTACACTTTTTATTATTTGGATTTGGGGTCCGATTGAAACCCGTGAAATTGCTAAATCCCAAGCGGTAAGTAAAGCCACTGTTACAAGTCTGCTGATTACCTTAGAAAAACACGGCTTGGTCAAACGAAAAGTTGGCAAAACTGATAAACGCCTTGTGTTGGCAGAATTAACCAGTGCGGGTAAAACCATGATCGAATGGGTCTTTCCTAAATTTAATCAAGGCGAAGCAGATGTAGCAGGTACGCTGACCGAACCCGAACAACTCGAGTTGGCACGGTTACTGAGAAAAGTCGTAGCTGGTTTTCAAATTCCACTCGAGCAGGAGGTAGCTACATGATTTCGATGATTGCTGGACGAGAAGTGGACACTCGGCATTTTATTAACAATCAGCGTGTCGCAAGTGCAGAAACTTTTGCGGCGCATAGCGCGATTACCGAAGAAGAACTAGGGCAAGTCTCGAGAGGCACAAAACGAGAAGCTGACCTTGCCGTAGCTGCTGCCAAAGCCGCTTTTCCAGCGTGGGCAGCACTAGGCGCAAAAGGGCGGCTGCCGTATTTAGAGCGTTTAGCCCACTTAATCGAGACTCGAGTTGAAGACTTGGCAGCAGTAGAAACCATGAATAACGGTTCGCTGCTCGAGGCAAGCCGACTGCGGGTGATGAAACGCGGGGCGCACAATATCCATTTTTTTGCAGAGATGGCACTCG
>JAYWHB010000540.1:0-2863 GCA_043777915.1 Deinococcales bacterium | reverse complement strand
TCGAGATTTGTCCGTGCAGTTCAGAAACACCGTTGGCATAACGGCTTAAGCGCAGCGCCAGTACCGTCATCGAAAAAGTTGAACCCCATTTTTGTTGTTGGGTCGCTAAACTATAAAGTTCTTCTTTGCTGACATTTAGCGCCTTTGCCCAAGATACAAGTTTACGCTCAATTAAAGGCATTCCAAACGAGTCATTGCCGGCTGGCACAGGAGTATGGGTGGTAAAAATGCCACTCGAGGCAACCAATTCTATGGCGGCGTTCCAGTCAAGTCCAGTTTCGCGGTATTCACGCAGTCGCTCGAGACCAAGAAAAGCGGCGTGTCCTTCGTTCATGTGGTAGACCGTAATCGGCAGTTTTAAGGCTCGAGTCAGGCGCAAACCGCCCACGCCAAGCACCAATTCTTGAGCAACCCGCAATTCTTCGCCCTTGCCGTATAAACGTTTGGTGATGGCTTTGTCGGCATCGGGATTCTCTGCAACATCGGTATCGAGTAAATACAAGCTGATTCGTCCGATGTCTAAGCGCCAAGCCTGAACCGTAACCACTCGGCTCGAGACCTCGACTTTCATTTTAATCACTTCGCCCGATTCGTCCAGCGCCAATGTCAGCGGTTGTTTGGTCGGGTTGATGATTTCGTAACGCTCGCCCTGCCAACCGTTGGCATCGAGTTGTTGATGAAAATAGCCATCGCGGAACAGTAAGCCAACTGCCACAAATGGCACACCCAAATCTGAGGCACTTTTGCAGTGGTCGCCAGCCAGTACGCCCAGCCCACCAGAATAAATTTGCAAGGATTCGTGCAGTCCGTACTCCATGCAGAAATAACCAACCATGCCCTTAAAATCGGGGTTGTGCTGCTTAAACCAAGTGCTGTCCAAGGTCATGTACCTTTGGAAACGTTGATGGGTGCGCTCTAAGTCTGCCACAAAGTTTTCGTCATGGCTAACGCGGTTGAGGTCTGATTGACTGGCTTCTTGTAAGACCCGCACCGCATTGTGGTTGGTGGTTTCCCAGACCAATGGGTTAATCGCTTCAAAAAGGGCTTGGGCTTCGGGATTCCAAGTCCACCAGAGGTTTCTTGAAATGCTCTCCAAGGCTTTGAGGTTGGCGGGCAGGGTTGGATTGATACGAATAGTCGCAATGGATTGCATGATTTCTCCAAAATTTCAGCCAAAATACGGCGCTTTTGCACTCGATTTAATTTTGCTGACGGGCGCAGATTAGCATACCGCAAGCGCTTACAGTGGCGGTTTTGACCCGAAAATAGTTTATGGGCTTTGTGTTCTCGAGCGCAAAGAACCGACTTTTTTATTTGGCTTGTAAAATTGTAAGATGAAGACTTAAAATTCTTTTAGCCTAAATCTGTATTTTGAAGAAATTTTTATCATGTTCTCTTACAGGAAGACCACAAGGGTCTCCCCTACATAGAGCCTCCGAAAAGTCCAAAATCCTAGAACCGAATATCAGAAAAGCAGGGCGAACACGGGGGTTCGTTCTTGACCCTAAAGATGCACCTAGCGGGCTTGGGTCGCCCCCTACAAAATACATTTTTATGCCCTTTTTGTAGGGACAGACCCCTGTGTCTGTCCTGTGCTAACGATAATTTTCCATTCTTTCGGAGGCTCTATCCCCTACAAAACACCATTTTTCGTAGGGGAGGGGCTTGTCCCCTCCCTGCTATTCCCAGATTTATTTCTGTATTTCCAACACCAACTAGCACTTGTCTGTTTTTTCACGAATGACTCACAATTATTCTGAACAGTTGTTTTGCAAATAACTTGATAGACTCCTCTCATGCTGCTCGAGTTACACTTTTTGGGAATTGCCAAATTACTTGTGTCTGGTGTTCCCAAAGAAATTCGTCGTCAACACGCGCTGGCATTACTGGCGTACTTAGCCCTTGAACCCGGTTGGCAGGCTCGAGAACAGATTGCCACAATGCTCTGGGCGGATGCCGACACCATCTCGAGCCAACAAAATTTGCGTACAGTTCTGGCGCATTTGCGTGATGTACTGGGGACAGCAAGCGACTTACTCGAGACGACCCGCAGCAAAGTGCAGTTGTCTACCCAAAATCTTTGGTTGGATGTTTGGGAACTCCAAAATGCTAAAGACGCACAACTTGAGAAGGTTATTAATTTGTACCACAATGATTTATTAACTAATTTGCAATTGCCCAATGCCCCAGAATTTGAGGCTTGGCTCGAGCAGAAAAGAGACCAAACCCGAAGTAAGTTTGATTGGTTGTTGCTGCGTTTATTTAATCAGCAAAGTAAAAGCGGTTCTATTTCGGCTGCCTTAGAAACAGCCCGTCGCCGCATCAACTTAAATGCCTTGAACGAAACCGCCCATCAAGACCTGATGCAGTTACTCTTAGAACAAGGCAACCGAGCTTCGGCTTTAGAAGTCTTTCGGGTCTTGGAAAACAAATTAAAGACTGAACTTGGTTTAAGCCCAAACCCCGAAATTGCTAAACTGGCAACCCAAATCCAGAAACAAGGCGATCTTGTAGCGGCTGTACCAGAACCTTTTGTAGCGAGGGTAGACGAATGGCAAGCCCTCGAGACCGCATGGCGCAAAGGGCAAAGGGTGCTGCTGCGTGGCGAACCTGGGGTAGGCAAAACCCGTTTGCTGCGTGAATTTGCTCGGGCTTGTGGTAGTTCTGTTTGGCTAGAAGGTCGCCCGGGCGATTCAAGTGTGCCTTTTGCCGCCGTGACACGGTTTTTGCGAACCCACCAAATAGAACAACTCGAGTTACCAACTTGGGTCAAAAACGAACTGCATGGCTTACTACCCGAAATCGCAGGACAAGAAAACACCACCCAGAATAAACAACGCTTATTCTCGGCGTTACTCGAGTG
>JAYWHB010000539.1:0-7963 GCA_043777915.1 Deinococcales bacterium | reverse complement strand
CAATTGTGACTGTGACTGTTGGCGACGGTGAACTGGTACGTGCCACAATCACCAGCGCTTTTACACCCAAAAAGAAACCTGCCCGAATTCCATTACGTCCAAGCCCGACTACATGACCGAACGCATTGTCTATCTTGTCCCGACACCAATCGGCAACCTTGGCGACATCACACTACGCGCCCTCGAGACGCTTAAAAACGTTGATTGTATCGCCTGTGAGGACACCCGTCACTCGGGCAGATTATTACAGCACTTTGGAATTCACAAACCGCTCGAGCGTTTAGATGCCCACACGATGTTAGAACGCGGCAAGTCTGTCCTCGAGAAATACGCCCGTGTTGCTTTTGTCTCCGATGCTGGCAGCCCCGGACTTTCCGACCCCGGGGCAGAATTGGTCAGCATTGCCCTCGAGCTAGGCATCCGCATCGAGGCTCTACCCGGCGCAAACGCCCTGATACCCGCCATCACCTTATCGGGCTTACCCAGTGGACGTTTTACTTTTCATGGGTTCTTACCCCGTTCTGGACGTGAACGTGCCGAACGGCTCGAAGAAATCAGTGTTTCAAGCGTCACCAGTGTGATTTATGAAAGCCCGCACCGATTGCATGACACCCTGCTCGAGTTAAGTGACTTGTGCGGTACAAACCGAGCTTGCGCCGTGGCTCGAGAACTTTCTAAACTGCACGAGGAAATTTATCGCGGCACACTTGAGGCTACTGCCCTGCATTTTAGTGGCGAGGTCAAAGGTGAAATTGTCCTGATTCTTGCCCCAAATACTGTGTCGCTCGAGCCTAGCCTCGACTATGCTTCTAAAGCCCTCGAGTTTGCCAAGAATGGACTGCGGGTTAAAGAAATTCGCGCCAAACTGCAACAACTTGGGTTAGAGCGTAACGCAGCCTATGACCTTGCCCTGAAAGTCGTTTCCGAACTTACATCATCTCGAGTATGATAAACCCATGCCGCACACCGATTTAGAATTTTTGCAACACCTGACTGTGCAATTAAAACCTGAGCAACCACTCGAGGCACGTAGTAAATTGTACGTGCCGCTTTACGAACCGTACCCTGATGACGAAGATGGGTATATCGAACCAACCGAATCCATGCTCGAGCGAATCCGAGCCAATCAAATCACCAGAGAAAGCATTCAGTTTTTTTCTGGCTTTCGTGGCTCCGGCAAAAGTACACTCTTAAATCAATTGGTGGGTAAACTCGAGGCAGAACGTTACATTGCCCTTTACGCTGATGCAAACCAATTTATCTCCAAAAATGCACCAATCAATATTACTGATTTGCTCTACACCATTGCTGTTGCTTTTGGAGGCTTTGTCAAAAATCCCGAAAGTAAACTCAAGGACTTGTGGGATAGGCTAACCGATTACCTAAAACGAACCGATGTAAAAATAACCGAACTTGGTTTGAGTATGGACTTTGCCAGTGTCAACTTAGAACTAAAAGGCAACGAAACATTCCGCACCCGTTTTCGTAAAGCCTTTGAAACCCATGTAGAACAACTCAATTCCGAAATTCGCAGGTATTTTGAACAAGTTGTCGCAACAATTCGAGACGAACGTGGTGACAAAGAAATCATTTTTATTTTCGATAACCTAGAAAAAATCGAAGGCTCAGATGAACAATCGCAATTAAATGTCCAAAAAAGCATTGAATTTATTTTTCAGAATCACCGAGCAAAACTGGCATTACCTTATGTTCACATGATTTACACCATTCCACCGTGGCTTAAATTTTTAAGACCACTCGAGGGTGACACCACCATGCTTTCAGGAGTACGACTCTGGCGTAACAATCCAGAACGCACCGAGAAAAAAGAAGGCATTGCAAGGCTTACTAAGCTGCTCAAAAAGCGTTTTGAAGCCGTTGAACCAAACGCTTGGACTCGTTTCTTCGGCGCAGACCCAGATGCAGCCGCCGAAATTTTAATTCGTGCCAGTAGTGGAGACATCCGCGATTTGTTTCGCATGGTCTACGAAGCCAGTGTTCGTAGTCAACGCAATTTCCCAGTCAAAACAACCATTCTCGAGAGTGCCACCCGTCAAATTCGTAATAATTACTTACCCTTGAGTCAAAGTAAAGCCATTGTGATTGAAGAAATTGCTCGAACCCGCACCGTAAACCCTGAAAGCGCCGAAATTGACCGTATTAAATTACTGATTGATTCACACATGATTTTGTTCTTCAAAAACGGCGACGAATGGTACGATGCACACCAAATGATTCTCCCTGAAGCCAAACGAATCGTTGCAGAACTCCAAAAAGAAAATGAATGAACTCGAACACCGATTTGGCAAACAAGCCGCCGAGGAGTGGTCGTACTTACTGGACTTTCTCGAGTTAAGCACAGGTTTCTCGAGCAACATTATATTAGTGCCAGATGCAGGAGCAGCCCGCGTCTGTGCCTCGCTTCTCGAGCAGTTCTTAAAAACCAAAGGGCAACGCTTAGAACAAATCGAAATTGGTACACCCGAAGAACTCCAAGCTCAATTTGCCCCGTGGTTACTCGAGGGCGCAAACCTAGAAGGCGCAGGAGCAATCTGGCTTGCCAGTGTTAGCACCAAGTTTGACCCACAGCACCAAGCATGGCGCAGCGCATGGCAGTACGCTGTAGCTCGAGTCAATGAACGGCGGGACGAACTAATACGGCGTTATAACATCCCAATTTTTATTGTGGCAGCCGTATGGACAAATGAAATGCTGCAATTATCGGCTAAGGACTGGTGGTCAATTCGTTCGATGCTGGTGAACATAAAACCAGAAGTGGTGCTAAGTGATTTGCGCCCCGAGCAGCGAGACAATGCCCTCGAGATGGGCAGGCAAGTATTGCGAGAAGATGTTTCGGGAGATGCACTACTAGACCCAGACCTTGCCCTCGAGACTGCTGCACAATTGCGCGGGGTCAAAGGCGAAGAGAAAACACTGATTCGGATATTAGAACGGGCTTATCACGGCTTGATTCATCGTGAACGTTTTGCCGAAGCCGAAGCTATAGCTCGAGAAGCCCTATCCGTTGAAGAAGCAACAAATACTACAACCTCTGAAAAAATAGGTTCATTGCTAAAGATTGGCTTTGCACTTCTAAGACAAGATCAGCTTTATGAAGCAGAAAAAGTATTATTGATAGCCCTTGAATTAGAGGAAGCTAATGGGAATTCACCGTTTACTCATGGCAACATTATGGATTTGCTTGGTCGCGTATATTTTGAACTTGGTCGTCTCAATGAAGCAGAGAAGGCTTTTGAACTAGCCCTTGAATTGATGGATCGTTCCAATGTCTCTTTAGCTATTCGCGGTATCATTTTGGATTTTCTAGGACGTGTGTTACTTGAATCTCATCGTCTTGAGGAAGCAGAAAAAGTATTTAGAGCATCTCTTAAATGCTTAAAAGAAGGTGGAGCTTCTTTAGCTGAGTCTAGTGTCACCATGAGTTCTCTTGGTCATGCGCTACTTGAACTTGGTCATCTCGAGGAGTCAGAACAAACATTTAGGACAGCCCTTGAATTAGCAATAAAAGGTGGGGCATCATTAACCAGTTGTGGGATAGTGATAGATGCACTTGGGCTTGTATTGGTTAGCTCTGGTCGTCTCGAGGAAGCAGAGAAAGCATTTGTAAAATCTATTGACATGAGAATTCAAGGCGGGGATACACTAGAAAGCCTTCAGATTACTCGAAATCATCTCGCTCGAGTCCAAGAAAAACTTAACCGCAATCCCTGACGCAACCTTGAAAATCATCTTTTAGCCTCGACGCAACCTTGAAAATCATCTTTTAGCCTCGAGCCTGAACGAGCGTTTGCACTTGCTACCCTGCAACGTGTCACAATGCGCCTCGAGTTTTAGTGGAGAAAATATGAAACGAATCGGAGTTTTAACCAGTGGAGGCGACGCACCCGGCATGAATGCTGCGGTTCGGGCTGTGGTACGCACCGCAACTGCACATGGTATCGAAGTGATGGGAGTCAAACGTGGCTACGCTGGCATGATTGACGGTGAATTTACCAAACTCGGCGCTCGAGATGTCGCCAACACCATTCAACGCGGTGGCACAATTTTATTAACAGCACGTTGCAAACCATTTATGACCCCAGAAGGACGTGAACGCGCTGCCAAACAACTGCGTTCGGTGGGCATTGAGGGCTTGGTGGTGATTGGTGGCGACGGTAGTTTTCACGGCGCTCATTTTTTATCCGAAGAACAGGGGTTTCCAGTTATTGGTGTACCCGGCACAATAGACAACGACTTGTACGGCACAGATTACACGATTGGCTACGATACTGCCGTCAATACTGCCTTGCAAGCCATTGACCGAATCCGCGACACCGCCGCCAGTCACGAACGGCTTTTTATTATTGAAGTCATGGGCAGACACGCTGGTTTTATTGCTTTGGATGTCGGCATTGCGGGTGGAGCAGAAGATGTGCTGATTCCAGAACGCCCAGAAACGCTCGAGCAGGTCGTACAAATTGTTAAAGCCAGTGCTTCTAAGGGTAAAACCTCGAGCATTATCGTGGTTGCCGAAGGTTATGAAGGCGGCGGTATTAAAGTCATGGAAGCGATTTCGGCGGCGACTGGCTTAGACGCAAGGGTCAGTATTCTTGGTCATGTGCAACGTGGCGGCAGCCCCAGCGCCCGCGACCGAATTCTGGCTTCACAGATGGGCTACGGGGCAGTCGAAGCCCTGATTGCCGGCAAAAACGACGTGATGATTGGGGTGGTGGCTGGCAGCATTGTCCATGTGCCGCTCGAGGATACATGGACAAAACGCAAAGATGTTTCGCTCGAGTTGCGTGAACTGGCAAAAACCCTTGCCTTATAAACCAATGCCCGCATTTTTTGCCACCCAAATGGCTTCAGAACGGCTCGCAACTTGCAATTTCGAGATGATATTCGAGACATAGTTGCGAACTGTTTTGGGGCTTAGCTCGAGCCTTGTCGCAATCGTGGAGTTTGTAGCGTGCTGGGCGATCAACTCAAGGATTTCGCGTTCTCGAGCCGTCAGTTCTGGAAACAATGGCGCAGTCATTGGTCGGTTGGCGGCAAAATAGGTCAAGACCCGAGTGGCTACCCCAGCCCCAAATACAGCTTCGCCGCGTGCCACACCGCGTATGGCTTGGGCAATTTCTTCTTGGCTTGCACCTTTTAATAAGTAGCCTTGAGCGCCAGCCCGAATCGCCGCAAAAACACTGTCGTCGTCTTGGAACATCGTCAGCATTAAAATTTGAATTCTGGGGTTGGTGCTTTTTATTCGTTTGGTGGCTTCGATACCATTCATATTGGGCAGTTGAATATCCATTAGAATCACATCGGGTTGCAGTTCGGAGGCTAAACGCAGCCCATCTTCGGCACTGGCAGCATCGGCAATGATTTCGATACCCGTTTCGGACTCGAGCAGTAAGCGCAGACCGCTACGCAGAATCAAGTGGTCATCCACGATTAAAACACCAATATCATTCATATTTTATCCTTTCGTACAGGCAGCCAAGCCAAGACTCGAGTGCCATTTTGTGTTTCAAGCTCAAATTTTCCACCAAGTTCTACGGCTCTTTCGCGCATCGAATGCAGCCCAAGCCCACCAACTCGAGTTTCAAAAAAGCCAATCCCATTAGGCGCATGTAACCCAATCCCATTATCAGTAATCTCGAGCAGCACACCTGTTTGGTCTTGGTAAAGATTAAATTGAACTTGACTGGCTTGGGCGTGTTTAGCAACGTTATTCAATGCCTCGCAGGTGATTCGGTAAATTGCCACTTCGACGGCGGCGGGCAGCGACTCGAGCGGCGAGATATGAATTTGGGTGGTGATACCAAGCATCTGCCCGATTTGTTGCCGCAGCGCTCCTTCTAAACCAAGGTCATCGAGGGCAGGCGGACGCAAGTCATAAACCAAACGGCGAATATCCGCCATTGCATCTTGCACACTTTGCGCCGAGGCGACCACCATTTCTTCGGCTCGAGTTGGGTTTTTAAGAATAAACTGCTTAGAGATTTGTAGGTTCATCGATAAACTGGCTAAAGCTGGTCCTAAGCCATCGTGTAAATCGCGGCGAATACGTTTGCGTTCTTCTTCTCGAGCAAAAACGATGGCTTCTTTACTGGTTTGGACTTCTTGGGTCAGCAGCGCATCTTGGACACTGGCAGCCGCTCGAGCCGCTAAATCCTCGAGTAAGCGCATTTCTACAAAACTGAACGAATCGCCAATAAACCGACTCGAGACCAATAACGCACCAATGTTTTGTCCTTTAACCAGCATTGGAAACTCGAGAATCTGCCCGATTGGTGTTCCGATGGCGACCGTTTGTTGATTAGTGGTCAGTGCCACATACGGTAAGCGCAGGGTACTAGCCACAGTTTGGACAATGGTCAGGGTTAATTCCTCGGGTTTGACCACCGCCTCGAGTTGCCGACCAAGATTAGAAATGGCACGGTACGGGTCGTGGCGTTCGCCATAAAATAATTTATTGGCAAAGGCTCTAAAAAGCACCAGCATCGGATGAAACAAAACCGCAATAATACCGGTGGCTAAAATAGATAACCAGACATCGGATTGACGAAACAACGACCCTAAACCACCAATGATTAAACCATAAATCAGGGCGCTGCTTAAAAATAAGGCGGTAAAAGCCACGGCTCGGTTTAGTACAAAACGAATGTCAAAAAGCTGTTGATGGACAATCGTTTGTGCCACTGCCACCGCTAACCAAATCATGGCAATACCATTTAAGTATTTATTAAAAAGCAGTATCCACGGCACAATAATTTGCATTGCTTCCAGACTGGGAAATAGGTGCGGTATCACAAACCACTGCACTACGTTGATTGCGCCGTACAAAACCATATTGACCAATAAAACCGGAAAAACAGCTTGAAATTGGCGTTGCTCGAGTTGGTCACGCCCTGAGTAACTTAACCAAACCCCCCAAATAAGCCCAGCCAGCCAACCTAAATTAAGCAGATATGCCCACGGAAAACCCCAGTTGGTGTAATTCCAATTGGTTTGGCGCAAAAATGGCAAGGAATAACCAAGCGATAATATGCCAATAAAAAGCAAAAACCCAATTGTCCAAGGTGGTCTTAAACGCCCACTGGGAAAAGCAAAAACCAAAAGCAACAGCAGATTATCGGCTAACATTTTAAGGATTCCACGCAAGTAATTACTAAAAATAATGGTTTGTGGGTCTCGAACAATAGCCCCAAAACCAAAAATCTCGAGATTAAAATTGATGACATCTGGCAAAGAACCACGAATGTACTGTTGGTTAATTTCGCCATACCAACCCAAAATAAAAACGATTGAGAACACCAAACTCCAAACTAATCTTGGTTGTGCCAGAAAAATCCAGATGCCCAGACCAATCCAAATCAGGGCAGGTAAAACCAACGCAATCAGGTACAGCAGCCCATAGATTTGCACTGGAAAATTGTTGTTCTTAAACCACTCGAACATCAGGCTACAATTTTCCAAGTAACACGGCTTAACTTGCGCCCAATGCCAAAAATAGATTGCAAAAAGCGTGATTAAAACCAGCATTAAGGCAACCAGCCACAACCAAGCCACTCGAGCCACAGCAAACCCTAACTGGTTGGTTTTAGGCTCGAGCGATTGCACCATATCAAACTGTACGCCACGTAATGCCCAAGAAGTAGTGATGAGCGCTTGGGACATTTTAGGACATCGGCTCTAGGAATTAGGACAGCCCGAATTCAAGATGGTTGGTGTGATTCGTAAAGGAGCAAACATGAAACACTGGTTAAGACATGCCCTTGTGATTTTTGGACTCAGTGGCACTATTGTCGCTTGTGTTACCCCCCCAGTTATACCGCCTGAAGTGATTATTCCAAGCACCACCAAGGTGCTGAGTCCTGCCAGTCAAACCGCCCTCGAGACAGTCCAGCCCAACAGCCTGACCTTTGCAGGAGCGCAAACCATGGCGACTGGCGATGTTGTCGTC
>JAYWHB010000538.1:0-2879 GCA_043777915.1 Deinococcales bacterium | reverse complement strand
AGGACGATTTTGACCACACCACGGATTGCACTTGTCTTATACGCCCATCAACCTGTCGGCAATCTCGAGGAAGGGGTACAACGTGCTTTGCGCGAAGCCTACTTACCAGCTTTAGCCGCCCTCGAAGCCCATCCCAAACTCAAAAGCAACTTGTACTTGTCTGGGGCGTTACTTGAATGGTTTGAACGCCTCGAACCAATCGCCCTCTCGAGACTGGCAGCGCTGCGTTCCAGAGTCGAATTTTTGGCTGGGGCAATGTACCACCCACTTTTAGCCTTAACCCCTAAAGCCGATGTGCTGGGGCAAGTTAAAGCCCACACTGCCTTATTGGAAAAATTCTTTAATGCAACGGCAAGGGGCATCTGGATTCCAGAATTTGCCTGGGAAACGCAACTTCCAGCGCTGCTCGAGGACACTGGTTTGGAGTACACGGTTTTGCCCGATTCCATTTTTCGAGATGCTGGTCTAATTGAAGGCACACTTTTTTCGCTCGAAGAAGCAGGCAAAAGCATCCGTGTTTTTCGGGCGCTAGAAGCCAAACTTGAAACCGTGCCACTGATTACAGGCGATACGGTACTGCTGGTTAAACTCGAGGATTTGGCTGGACACTTAAAGGGTTTTTCGGCACTGTTAGAGCATTTAGAACACTTTGAAACGATGCGTTTATCCACCATGCTCGATGCCAGTCGGCGCAACAAATTGGTGTACTTGCCGAATGCCAAACCACACCATCATTCCAATTGGCGCGAGGTGCTGCACACCTTTACGGGCATCGGGCATTTGCAACAACGAATCCGCTATGCCTCCGAAAAACTCAATGCGGTTTTTCGAGTTCCAGAAGAAGCCTTTTTGCACCTTTGGCGTTCCCAAGACAGCGCGGTGTTTAATCACATCGGGGCGCACCGCAATTATTTGCGCTTTGAAGCCTATCGCCACCTGATTCGCGCCGAAAATATCCTCGAGCCTCGCAAATATGGTTGGTTAGACATCAATTACCGCGACCTTGACTTTGACGGTACACCCGATGTGATTGCCGAAGCCCACACCATGAACCTGTACTTTAGTGCCTCGCAAGGCGGTGGAATCCTCGAATTTGACGCTCGAGAAGTGGCTGCGAATTTGTGTGACCCGTTTTCAAGTCCGTTATCCTTTACCGATCATTTTCTCGAGCCAGAAGCCACCACCTTAGAAAACTTTGCCAATGGCACATATTTAGAACTGGGCGACTTTGTTGACGGACTCTACGAAATCGGCAAATACCGAGACCGCGTAACCCTGACCCGCCTTGGCACAGTTCGCGGACCGGCTGGCGCACCCGTGGCGGTCGAAATCAAAAAGGCGATTCGCTTAAAACCAAAAGAGAACCTGCTCGAGATTGAATACCAAATCCACAACAAAGGCGATTGGGACATCGTGATGCGCTTTGGCAGTTTATGGAACTTTGCCCTGCTTGCGCCGCACTCCGATGAGCGTCAATTTATGGTGGCTGGGCAAGCGGTCAGCGACCTTGGCGCAACCCTAGAACACCGTAATGTTTTAAGCGCTGGTTGGAAAGATGAATGGCTTGGCGCAGAACTAATTTTTGATTTTCCAAGGGAAACCACGCTCTGGACGCATCCTGTTTACACTGAATCTGATAACCAAAAACAATACCAATCCAGTGTTTTTATGCCGCTCTGGGATGTGGATGTTCCAAAACGCCGCTCGAGACGACTCGAGTACACGATTAGACTCAGGACACTGAGGAATCAGTCATGAAAGAACTTGCAAAAGGCATTTATTACTTGGCGGGCGGAGTCAACTGTGGGATTCTCGAGACTGGGGATGGTGGCTGCTTAATTGTGGACACAGGCAATTCTGAGGACAGTGGTAAGAAAATCCTTAAAAGTTGCCGTGCGGCGGGTCTCGAGCCGAGGGCAATTGTCAACACGCACAGTCATGCCGACCATTACGGCGGCAATGCCTATTTGGTTAAGCAACTTGAGATTTCGGTCTACGCCCCGATTTTTGAGGAAAGCATTCTGCATTACCCGATTCTCGAGCCAATTTATTTATGGAGCGGAGCAAGAGCGCCAAAAGAACTGCACAATAAATTTTTACTGGCTGCGCCAAGTCCAGCTAAGGTGCTAAATGAGGCTGGAAAACGCAAAATTGCTGGGCTAGAAATTGAACTGCTTGAGGTTTCGGGACATGCCCATATTCAATTTGCTGTACTAAGTGGCGAAGTGCTATTTGCTGCCGATGCGGTTTTTGGTGCGAACATTCTCGAGAAGTACCCGCTTTCGTTTGTGGTGGATATTGAAAATGCTCGTGAAGCGATTGAAACTGTGCGGGACAGTGGGGCTAGAATTATTTTGCCCGGACATGGTGAGCCAACCACGGATGTAAATGCGCTTTGTGATGCGAATTTGGCTGCGCTTGAACGCGCTAATCAAGCGGTGCTGATTGCTTGTCAGGACAAAGGCACAACTCCAGAAATTTTGGCTCGAGTTTGCGCCATGCTCGAGATAACCATGACTGATTTGACGCGCTATGTGCTGAATCAAACGGCGGTGTTGGCGCATTTAACTGACCTAGAGGAACACGGGCTGATTGAACATAGCATTGTGCAGAATACTTTGGTTTGGCAAGCGACTTGATTAAAGATTCGTTCAGGAATAACTTCTTTTGACAATGTTGAACCATATTGCCAAACAGGACGAACACGAGGTTCGCCCCTACGAAAAAATGTCTTGTAGGTGCGATGCTTGTCATCGCCTTGCCATTCATTAACTTTTGAATAGTGGAAAGAGTACGCTTTCGTGGACATGAAGGTCGGTTTCAAATAGAAATCGGAGACTATGATGTCAAAGCAAATGAAAACATACACCCTAGAATTT
>JAYWHB010000537.1:0-2881 GCA_043777915.1 Deinococcales bacterium | reverse complement strand
CGTAACTCGAGGGCGTTGACTTGCCTTGAAGTTAAGTTCTGGTCTGCCATCCACGCAGCCGCCAGTCCAGCCGCTTCACCCATGCTGTGGCAGTTTTGTTGAACTCGGATGGCGCTTTGGGCTTCAAAGGTGGCACTGGCGCAACGTCCGGGGACAAGCACATTCTCGAGTCCAAGCGGAATCAGGCTGCGGTAAGGGATTTCATGAAAGGCATCAGGTTTGAAGTACGGTAAATCGCCAGAACGTTCGTGATAGAGCTTTTGTCCGCGTGGGGTGTGAATGTCCACAGGGTAATGGTTGCGGCAAATCGCATCTTCAAAGGTACGGCACTCGAGAATGTCGTCTAAGGTCAGCATGTATTCGCCTTGTATTCGTCTGGTTTCACGTACTCCGGGGATGGCAGCGTAACTCGAGACAAAACTGTTCTCGCAACCTTCAAAGGTGTTGCGTAAGAATTTAACAAGGCGGTTAATCGCGTGTTTTCCATCTATTTGCGCTCTGGAAAGTGTCCAAGCATCTGCGCCATCATTGATGTCTTCGGCGAGGCGAGGATTGTTAAAAGAAATGCAGTTTGGCATTCCGGGGATGCTAAACCCCTGAAAATAATCGCCGTCACGTTCCTCGAGGACACCTTGTTCGACAGCTTTTTTGAAGATTGGCTCAAGACTGGCATTCTTGCCCCAAACCATCCAAAAGTGCATAAACTGCTCGGATTCTTGTTCCTGTCCGTGTTTAGCTAAGAATGCACAGAGTTTTTGGCGGTCAACCCCACCCAAAATAAAGCGCAGACTCATGGCTTGATGTAAGCCCGTTTCGGCTTCGCCAGCTTGAAAAGGCGCTCCTGCCCGAACACTTAAATCGGCATCGCCAGTCGCATCTATAAAGGCTTTGGCTTTTAAGCGCACCAAACCATCTTTATTATGCACAACCACACTTGTCACCCGCTCTTGCTCGAGTTCAGGAGACACAAAATGGGTGTGGTACAAAATATCCCCACCAGACTCGACCAGCATTCGCTCGAGAACATATTTCATACCTTCGGGGTTAAACCAGTTGTCGTTGTTGTGCTGGTCAGTCGCACCATCGCCTTGGGCAAAAAGCCGCGTCTTAAGCTCGTTAGTCAGCCCTTGATTGAGGTTAATGCCACTCGAGACATTTCGCATTAAGGGGGTCACTTGGGCATTTGTTCCCGTTCCGCCAAGGCTTCCTAGGGCTTCGACCACCAGTGTTTTAGCGCCGGCTCGAGCCGCTTTGATGGCAGCAATTGCCCCAGCCGTACCACCACCGAGAACAATCACATCCCAAGATTGTGCTGTATCTAAAATTTTGAGCATAAATAAGCATAACAGGCTAAACTACCAGACACTGTGAACCAATTGACCCGAGAACTAACCAAGGATGTGCAATTGCTGGTAGGTAAAATCCTTAGCCTAGAAGCCATTCCCGGTGGCATCACCAACCGCAATTACAAACTACAAGCCGCATCTGGCACATACATGCTGCGTGTTCCCGGCGAACGCACCGAGCTTTTGGGGATAGACCGAAAATGCGAATTTGAATGCAGTAGCACCGCTTACTCGGTTGGCATTGGCGCTCAGCCTGTGGCGTACTTGCAAATTCATGGGGCGCTTTTTACTCGCTACCTCGAGAATGCCGAAACACTGACCATCCCCAGAGCCAAAATGCAGCTTGAAGCAATCCTGAACGCCCTGAAAAAAATTCATGCTGCCCCAGCCTTCCCTAAATCTTTTAGCGCCTTTGAAACCATCCGAAATTACCATCAATTAGCGCTTGAACACCACGTCAAATTTCCAAAAGATACGACCCAAATTCTCGAGCAGTTACAACACATAAAAGCCATTCTCGAGCCTCATGCGGTTATTGTGCCGTGTCATAACGATTTACTGCCCGCCAATATTTTAGTCACCAACCAGCTTTGGATTGTGGATTGGGAATACGCCAGTAATGGCAACTGTGCTTTTGACCTCGGCAATTTAGCGGCGAACCTCGAGTTAAACGAACTTGAACTGTTTGAGTTGATTAAGCACTATTATGGGGCAACAAACTCTATTTTACTTGCCCAAGTTCAACTGATGCGCCTTGTATCAGACGCTCGAGAAGCCTTTTGGGGGTATTTACAAAGTGGTATCTCGAGCCTTGAATTTGACTTTATGGAATACGGACACAAGCACTTAGAACGCTTTAGAAACGGCACATCTCGAGCCGATTACACCACTTGGCTTGGGGTATTGTCTTTTATACCCTAAGTACACGTCAAAACTCTAAAAACAAACCGATTTTCACAACTCTCGAGTAAACCATCAAGAATAAGATTACGCAGAAAATCTAGTCCAACACGAAATAAGCTCTTCTCTAAACGACCATGTGATTTTCGTTTCAGGACACCGTTGGTTTCCTAAACCGCCTCACCAACCCGTAACGACCATAAAGTTGCTAAAGCCACTAAACCCAGTAACAACGATAACTTAGGAGCATCAGTCATATGAGTTTTCTCTAAGTTAAACCCACGAGTTTTGACATTCCCAAAAAACGTCTCAATACCCATCGTAAACCATAAGCCTGTAATCCAGCACGCGGTTTGTCATCACAAGCTACAACCAGTAAATCACCATCAAGCATCACAGCCGCCAAATGCAACCACTCGCCACTCATTCGGTAACGACGACCCATAAACCGTGATTCACCAACTTTTAGCGACTCAAATAATTGCCATAAATTACGAGACTTCGTATTTGGAAAGATTAAACTGTTCTTCCTCAAATGCAATAGTTCGGAACGTTTTTGAAAAAGTGGAAGCCATCAATTAAGCTGTGAGTATCTAAAATCCACACTTAAAAGTAGCTTCCTATGAATATCCTAA
>JAYWHB010000536.1:0-2886 GCA_043777915.1 Deinococcales bacterium | reverse complement strand
GCGAAACCAATTTAAGCAACGTCATTGCCGATGCTAACCTTTGGAAGACCCGTACTTACAACACCACAATTTCCTTGCAAAACGGTGGTGGTGTCCGCGCCAGTATCGAAGCTGGAACAGTCACCCAAGGGCAACTGATAGATGTTCAGCCATTCGGTAACACCCTTTTTGTAATGGACTTAACTGGCGCAGAAGTCCGTGCTTCACTCGAGAATGGCGTATCTACTTGGGAAGCAGGCGGCGGACGTTTCCTGCACGTGGCTGGACTGCGTTACACCTTTGACCTGTCGCAAAAACCCGGCTCGAGAATTACCAAAGTCGAAACAGGCAACGCCAAAGATGGTTTTGTTGCCCTCGAGAACGGTAAAAGCTACAAAGTCGTGACCAATAACTTTATCGCAGGTGGCGGCGACGGCTTTGATTCCTTAAAGAACGCCAAAGGCATGAGGCTCGACACCTACTTACCCGATTACAGCGTCATGACCGATTATTTCCAAGCCTTAAAAACCATTGATGCCAAAGTTGAAGGTCGAATCACGATTTTGAACGAACCGAAGTAAATAGT
Source organism: Deinococcales bacterium (assembly GCA_043777915.1). Classification (GTDB taxonomy): domain Bacteria; phylum Deinococcota; class Deinococci; order Deinococcales; family JAAFIG01; genus JAAFIG01. The sequence goes on along the minus strand of JAYWHB010000536.1, from coordinate 2,321 downwards.
CACAAAAAAGCCGCACTGTAACAGTGCGGCTTTTTTGTTTGAATGAATCTGACAGGACTAATGTTTGTACCAATTTTGCCGCGAAATCAACTTCGTTAAGCCATCTAAGTCTGGGTAGACGGAATATTCATTTACGCCAAGCACTCGAAGTTTATTTCTTAAATCCCGAAACTTCTTCGCAGGTACTACTATCTTTAAGAGCCGATTTGAATAAGCAGCATTTTTGTTTAATGGAACGAAAGGGGTATCTTTATTCATCATTTTATGAACAGTGAATAAGCCTGACTGTGCTGTTATTCTGCTTGCAATATGTCTTGGTCTAAAAATTTTTGTTTTTTCAATCGAAAGCGGTGTTGTACTCAGATCTGATTCATTTACATAATCATCATCATCGAAATGCAGAACCCAAACGCAACCCAATTCATCTTTAGGTGAATCTATATCACTCTCTACACAAAAGAAAAGACCCACCAAAGCGTTAGATGTCTAATCTAAAAGACGAGTTGGCAAACCATGATGTTGACCAAGAGCTAACCAATCCCAGTCATTTTTTGGTTTATCCTCAATGAGAGCCGCTTTATACTTGAAGTCTAAAAATATTTCTTTTTCGATTTTAGAAATATTTTTCTCAGGTTTTAGTATTCTTGAGATACTGGGGGCTAAGTCCCAAGTAGAGTTGCGTTGCCCTCTAAACAAAACTCGTATTTCATCATCAGAATAGAATTTGTTAATCTCTGCAAGATAGGCACTAATGGATGTTACCTCTATTTCTTTGATGCTTGCCATTACAGTCTCCTTAAACAATTTCCTCGAGTTTCACAGGGCGTTTTTCTTTGTAAGACAGCGTAACTGCCACAGCTAAACGCAGGCTCTCGAGGGCATCTTCGGCACTTGGGTTTGGGGTTGTACCATCTTGTAAGCTCTTAAAAAAGGCTTCTAGCTCAAGTTTATAGGCTTCTTTGAACCTGTCCATAAAAAAATTGTAATGGTCGGCGCTGAGTTGCCCTGCACCACTGGCATTTTGTCCGTATTGCCAGACTGGGGTTTTGGGCGTGGCATCAAGAACCAATTTGCCATTTGTGCCAAAAATCTCGGTGGTGACATCGTAGCCGTACGTGCTGGTTCTCGAGTTTTCGATGACACCAATTGCTCCATTTTTGAAACGCAGCATCGTGGTGGTGGTGTCTGAGTCGCCTAGGGCAGCAATTTCTGGGTTATGGGCTGTTCCCCAAACCATGACTTCTTCAACTTCGCCCACCAAGTGACGGGCAATATCGAGGTCATGCACCGCTTGGTCTATAAATTGCCCGCCTGAAATACTCAGGTACTCGAGACTGGGTGGGGCTGGGTCGCGTCCGACGGCTCTAAATTGGCGAATTGTGCCGAGTTCGCCATTTAATAATTTTTGTTTAGCCAATATAAATGGCGGGTCAAAACGGCGATTAAAGCCAATTTGGAATGGTACACCTGTTTGGCGCACAATCTCGAGCGCGGCTTGGGTACGAGCCAATTCTAGTGCTACAGGTTTTTCGCAAAAAATAGCTTTACCCGCTAAGGCTGCGGCTTCGATTAACGGCGCATGGGTTGGGGTTGGCGTAACAATCAGCACCGCCTCCACGCCAGACGCATGAATGGCATCCACTGGATTAACAAAATCATATTCGGCTCGAGTCAGGGCTTTAGCCGCCATTCGAGAGGCTTCAAACGGGTCGGCAACAGCGATAACTTTGGCGTTACCAATGCCTATCAGGGTTCGGGCGTGTTCGATGCCCATGCGTCCACAGCCAAGTAATGCCACTCCAAAAGTTTTCATGCTGCACAGTCTACCGTTTCTTGGCTTGGTGAAATCAAGGGTTTCTCGAGAATATCCTGCTCAAAGCCTTAATTCTTGCCGTTTTCGTCAGTCTAGGTTTTTCCAACTTTCATCGTCTTTACTTTGAACTGGAAAAACATATGTGATTCCTAGTTTAATTTGTTTATAGCCATTAACATGAACTTTAAGAATTTTTTCACCCAATAAGCCAATCGGAAAATCGAATTCATAAAACCATGTGCCAAAATAAATTTGCTTAGCATCATCACGAAATTCAGTACCTTCCATCCCCGCTGATATTGCCTTTCTTAAGAGCGTTTTCCATTCTAATTCAGGAAGAAATGGATTAAACGGTTCATCACTTTCGATTTGTAAATCACAATGTGAATTTTGTATTCTGTTGGTCAAATCAATAGTTCGGAATGTTTTAGGCTGCTTTAACTCCGAGATTTAGCGTGTCCTGCAAGTCTTTCCTAAATTTAATAAGATTCACTCCAGCAGGTAACAA
>JAYWHB010000535.1:0-2887 GCA_043777915.1 Deinococcales bacterium | reverse complement strand
ATAACAAGGCTTTTTGGGATTAAACCTGCTGAGGGTGGCAAGTACGCCGCCCACTCCGAGGATGAAATCCGCATGATTGTCAATGCCTCTAGTCAACAAGGTGTACTTGACGAAGGCGAAAAAGAACTTGTTTATAATGTCTTTGATTTTGGCGATAAAACCGTGCGGAACATTATGACCCCGCGTACCAAAATGAATGCCATCGAAGCCGATGTACCGCTTAGGGAACTGCTTGATGAGTACAATAAACACGGCTACTCGAGAATTCCTGTCTACGACGACGATAAAGATAACATTGTCGGGGTTGCCTACACCCGTGATGTGCTTGGTAAACTCGAGGGACTAGACCACACCACTGTGCGTGACATTATGCGACCTGCAATTTTTGTACCAGAGAGCATGAGTTTACGCGATTTCGTCAATCGCTTGCGTGAGAAAAAAACCCATATGGCAATTGTGGTGGACGAACACGAAGGCACAGGCGGACTTGCCACTTTAGAAGATGTTCTCGAGGAACTGGTTGGAGAAATTTACGACGAGACCGACGAACCAGAAGTGCAGTCTTATCAAGCGATGTCCGACGGTGTGTATTTACTGCAAGCCGATATGCCTTTTAGTGATGTCGAAGAATTACTGCAAATTACGGTCAACGAGGAAGATGAAGGCGAATTTGAAACTGTTTCTGGTTTTATTATGCACGCCTTTGCTGACATTCCCAAAGCTGGTGAAACCACGGTTTATGATGGTTGGGAGTTTATTGTTGAATCCGCCGATGACCGCCGAGTGCTGCAAGTTCGGGTACATAAATTAGGGGAAACCTCGCCAGACCCAGATATTCTCGAGGATAAAACCTTAACTCGAGCAGGACGCAGTGCAGCTTAAGAGCTTAGGGGTTTTTAGGCTTTGGCTTCCTCTTTTCTCCTTTCTCGTTTAAACTGTTTTTATGACCAAAGAAGCCTTGATGACCTTGGCGCAAGAAGCATCAGTTCGAGCTTACGCTCCCTACAGCAAATTCTTGGTGGGTGCGGCACTCGAGACAAGTGACGGGCAAGTCTTCACGGGTTGTAATGTCGAAAATGCCAGTTATGGCTTAGGGCGGTGTGCCGAGCAAACCGCGATTCAAAAAATGGTTTCTGAAGGCGTACAAACCTTTGTGCGAATTGCGGTCTTTACCCATGCCAGCCCACCCTCGAGTCCATGCGGGGGGTGTCGGCAGATTCTGTTTGAATTTGCCCCTGATGCACTGGTCTACATGACCAACCACAAGGGCGAAGTTCTCGAGTCCACAGTACGAGATTTACTGCCGCTTGGTTTTGGTCCAAAGGATTTAGAATAAATAGACTCCAAACTGTATTTATTTGGGTGGCACTTCTTGCCTGCTATCAATTTGTTACAGTGCATTCATGAGTCTCAAGCCAAGTCAACCAGTCATTACCTTAGAGCATGTCTCTTTGGATTTTAACGGGCGGCGTGTCCTCGAGAATGTCTCTTTATCGGTGGCAGAAGGCGAATTTATTGCCATCCTTGGCTCGAGTGGTGGCGGTAAAAGTACCTTATTGCGTTTAATTGCGGGTTTACTAAAAGGCACAGGCAAACTCGAGGTCACAGCCGCCACAGCCATGGTTTTTCAGGATTATCGTTTACTGCCGTGGCGAACAGTGCGTCAGAATGTCTTGTTGCCGTCCGAACTTGGTGGGGCGGGCATGACCCCCGAAGAAGCGCTGACTTTGGTCGGAATGAGCAGTTTTGCTGCCCTCTATCCGCATCAGTTGTCTGGCGGAATGCGGGCGCGGGTGGCAATTGCTCGGGCTTTAGCTCAAGATGCACCAATTTTATTGATGGACGAACCTTTTGCAGCCCTTGATGCCTTGGTGCGTGAACGTTTTAATTTAGAACTGAAAAAAATCCATGAAAAAACAGGTAAAACCATTTTATTTGTGACCCACAGCATCCGAGAAGCCGTCTACTTAGCAGACCGAGTTGTGGTGATTAAAAACGGGCGGATAGAACTGATTCTCGAGACCAAAGGGCAGGGTAGAATTACCGCCTTTACCGAACCACTCGAGGCACAACTGCGGGGGTTACTCGGGGTGGCAGACAGCACCCACATCGAAGTGCCAACCCCAGCCTTACGTTTCCCATGGGAGATTCTGGGTGTGTTGGGCATGATTGTGTTGCTTTTGCTGACTTGGAATTTCTTTGTGCCAGTCCCAACTCCGTTTACGCCAACGCCCGGTTTGGTCTGGCGTACCATCTTTGAAAAGTCTGATGTGCTGCTGCCCGCCGCCCTCGAGACCTTACGAATTACGGGTTTGGGCTTGTTGTGGTCGCTGATTATCGGTATTGGTGCTGGTTACGCAATGGGCAAATTACGAGTTCTCGAGCGAATTTTCTCGCCGTTTATTGTGGCACTGCAAGCCGTTCCAGTGATTATCATTGCGCCGATTCTAGTAACCCTGATTGGTTTTACCGATGCCTCGAGGGTCTTAATTGCCACCCTGATTAGTTTATTTCCAATTCTAACCGCCACAATGGTGGGGGTGCGAGAAGTTGACCTTGTATTCCGTGAAGTCTTCCAAACCATGCGTTCAAGTTTTTGGGGTGTTCTAAGTAAACTCGAGTTCCCCGGAGCGCTGCCAGTGATGCTTGGCGGTCTTCGCAACACCGTTAGCCTTGCCTTAATCGGTACAGTGGTGGCTGAATTTACTTTCCCCAGCAGCAGTTCTGGACAAAATGGCTTGGGCGCTCTTGCCCAAAGCGCCAGAGTTTCGTTTAACAACGAATTTTCTTATGCGGCAGTTTTTATGCTTGTGTTCATAGGTTGTTTTTTATACTTGTTGGTTTTTCTGCTCGAGACATGGGTCTTAAATTACCGAAAAAAATAATC
>JAYWHB010000534.1:0-2892 GCA_043777915.1 Deinococcales bacterium | reverse complement strand
CAAAGGCTTGCAGCAGCAAATAACGCATATACGGCATACTTTGTTTATTCGGTAATGGTTCAAAGTGATTTTCTTTGAGTGTGCCAAGGGCAGCATGGGCTTTGATTCGAGCCGCTTGTAACAACGGCAAGTAAATCGTTTGGGTTTGGGTTTCTACATATTTTAGCGTCTCGAGTGGTTGCCCTAAGTCCAGATACGCTAAACCAATCAGGGCTGCACGGAATGGGGTGTTGTCGTTTTGACAGTCTAAGTTCAGCAGTAACTCGAGGGTTTTTTTTGGCTGACCTTGGTATAACTCGAGTTTGGCTGTTTCTAAAATGAAATCAGCTTGCAATTCTGGGGTGATGTGCTGTGCGGCAAGGGCTAAGTACATTCTAGTTTTTTCAAACCAACTTCGTTCTGTCGCAAGGTCAGCCATGATTAAACTGCGACTGGCGATTTTTTGGCTTAAACCCTGTGTTTTTGCAAGCTCCAAAGCTGTTTCTACCCTGCTCCAAGCCGAATCTAAACGCAACCCGGTTCGTTCGATGGCGGCGATATTGACCAAGTACGAACCACGCAAGTCCTCGTTGGGGTGCTGCTCGAGCAAGACCAATCCCTGCTCGAGATATTGGTGGCTCAGTTCAAATTGATTTGTTTCAAAGGTGCTTTTACTTAAATTTAGTAACGTCGCAATTTGCCCAATAGCATCACCAATTTTTTGTGAAGTTGCCAGCGAGCGCTTAAACATTCGCATGGCGGCTCGGTGTTGACCACCAAGCATCTCGAGAACCCCAGCCGTGGATAAGGCTCGGCTTAAGCCCATCTGATGTCCGCTTCGGGCAAAACCTTTAAGCGAAGCCAAATTGTGTTTTTTGGCTTCTTGCATCTGACCACGCTGGGTGGCTAAAACACATAAGACATTGTGAACCTCGGCGGTTTGTTGGTCTTCTAAGGCATTTTTATGGGCTAAGGCTCGGCGCAAATGGCTTTCGGCGTTTAAGAGTTGTCCTGTTTTCATCAGCAATGAACCTTGTAAATAAGCTGCCATGCCGCCAAGTTTGCCTGTTTTCTCGAGATGTGGTGCGACAAACTCAAATGCCTTATCAAATTCATTGCCGACCATATGCCACAGGGCGCGTTGTAAATCGGCGGTCACACGGTGTTCTGGGCTTCGGTTTCTGGCTTCGTGTTCTAAATCCCGAATCGCTTCGCGCCAAATTCGGTTATCCAAACGCCGTGCCAAGATGACTCTGGTTTGTAGCACCATAAAGCGCTGGTCTGGCACAGTGCTTAGTGTTAAAACTTTATTGTAATAATCCATTGCAGCTTGTACTTGGTCTTGACGGGCAGCAAGTTCGGCGGCTTCCAAGTATTTTTCGGTCGCTTTATTGAGTTCCCCTGCTTGCTCGAGATGCCAAGCAATCATTTGCGGCGCAAAACCCAAAATGCTTAGCCGTTTAGCGATACGCCGCTCGAGAATTTTGCGTCTGGCGGCTGGGATACTTCTGGCAACCAAGGCTGGCTGAGCCAATTCAAAACCACTGTTGGTGCGTTGTAACAAACCCATTTGGGCGGCTTTTTCAAGGCTTTCAAGCACTTCAAAATCGGTCAAACCGGTTATATCCAGTAACAAATGGGCTTCAAATGGTTGATTCAGCAAACTGGCTGCCTCGAGAATCCGTTCTATTCGCACATCGGACTTGGGTTGTACCACGCTCTGGCTTAAGCCCAATTCTTTTGCTAACTCCTGCGTTTCTGGAAGTGGCTCGAGACCAAGTTCAGACTTTAGGCGTTCCTTAAAATCAAGATAGCGCTCTCGAGCCGCTTGTAAGCCAATAAATTGTGTCTCGAGCCTGATAATTTGCTGTAAGGCTTCTTCGCGTAAACCATCGAGTTGTAGCACTTCTAGCCAGCCATTGAGGGCGGCTAAACCCGTTAAACTGGCAGCTTTTTGTTCCAAATGACCAAGCCGCAGCTTAGCAAAGGTTTCGCGCTGCATTTGTAACCACTGGTTAAAGCTAGGCGCTTGTGGCACTTCAAACCTCAACATAAAATCATTGTCAATCAGATGATGTGTTTCGTTTGCCAGCCGTGCATCGCACCGGCAATCGAGCTTCATCACTTCACCAATCTCAAGAAAAGCTGCCAAAGGGGTGTGCGATAAACGGTACAACTCTTGGCGCAAATTGCGTTTAGGATTTTCAAAAAATAATTCATCCCAAAGTAAATTGGCGAGTTTTTCCCTTGAAGTTGCCCCCTCGAGTGCCAAGTATGCCACCAGACCTAAAGCCCGTTTGGTTGGCATGACCAAAGCCGTGCCATTTGACTCGAGACGCGGTGTTCCAAATAAATATACCTCGAGAACTTCTGTAGCCGCTAAAGTCATGCCCTATTCTAACGGCTCGAGATGAACCACAGCCACCAAGAATCTTACTTTGTACAGGTTAAATCCACCCGAAAAGCTGGTTCTTTAGAAAGCGGTGCTTTGTTGGAATTATTAGCAGCCGACATTGCCCACAAGAATTTGGTGGGTTTATCGGTTTCTGTTTCGGCATTAAACTCAAAATTCGTGACCACCCCAGCCCCAGGTGCGAGGTTTTTCAAGAAAATTTTATCTTGGGTCGTATTGACATTAGTGATATTCAAAGTGTTACCCGAAGCCATGCTCAGGGTAACATCATCACCCAGTCCTTCCGAGCCATTGTTAAAGACCATTGCTGATTGATTCATGGCGTTGCGAAGCTCCACCGTAATCAACCACTTTCTTTCCTCGAGACTGTAAAAGACTTTCTGCACCTGAAAACGCCATGCGCCATTAAAGAGCATTTGATTGATGCAACCTGTGCTACCCGCCGCTTGATTTGCGCCACCAACTGGGTTTGGTAAGGCTTTTTTGAGTTGCTCGAGCGA
>JAYWHB010000533.1:0-2898 GCA_043777915.1 Deinococcales bacterium | reverse complement strand
TTTCGTTTAACTTTGACCCTGCTTTGGTTTTTCCAGACAAAGTAGATGCTGTTTCTGCCATGACCTACAACGAAGTCAATCAGGTTGTTGGGCTTGGTTTCCCACTGGGTAAGCTGAATGTTATGGCATTGCCAGACATGGGCATTAACTTGCTCGAGGATTTGATGTTTGCCCCAGAAAAGACTTTGGCAGAAAAGAACTTTAAGGGTTCTGGTGTCAGTGGTAAAGAAGTGGCAGCCCGACTCTTACGCGCCAGCATTAAAGGCTGGAATTGGTCGGTGCAGAACCAAGGTGCAGCCGTGGATATAGTCCTGCCAAAATGCGGTAAAACCTGTAATGGTAGCGGCTCAATAGATGCTCGCGATCACCAAACTTGGCAAATGAAAGAAATTGCCAAGCTCTACTACGCTGGTCCGACGCTCAAAGGCTACGCGGGTTTGCTTGACCCAGCCACCTACAAAGCCAATGTGGATTTACTGGTTGAACTTGGTGTCCTGAAAGCCAAACCAGACGCAAAAACCGTGGATTACAGCGTTTGGGAAATGGCAACCAAGAAAAAAGCAAGTAGTTACAAATAACACTTGAGAAAACGAACCCCTTTACTGGGGTTCGTTCTTTTTTTGCCTCAAGGCAAAGCATCAAGTTCTAAATTGAGTTTAAGCACATTAACTCGAGCCAAACCGAACACCCCCCACAAAGGTTGTTCGGTTTGTTTTTGGACTGCCTGACGCACTAAATCTTGGCTTATCCCACGCGCTTTTGCAACTCGAGCCACCTGAATTTCGGCTGCCGCCAAACTGATGTGTGGGTCTAAACCCGAGCCACTGGCGGTGATTAAATCCATTGGAATTTGACTGATGACCACACCTTCTCGAGCCGCGATTTCTTGGGCGGTGGCAGTTGCCCGCTCTCGTAAAGCTGGATTACTAACGGCTAAATTACTCCCACTGGCACTGGTCGGGTCATACCCCTTACCAGCGTTTGATGGTCGCCCAATAAAGTATTTTGCACCGCTAAAAGTTTGCCCAATCAGGCTCGAGCCAAGCACAGTACCGTTTTTCTCGAGCAATGAACCACGGGCTTGAAACGGAAAAAGCGCTTGCCCAAGCAGTGTGGTCAAGACTGGATAAACCAAACCAAAAAAAATCGTCATGATGATTGTAAAGCCCAGCCAAGTACCAATGTTACCGCCTCGAGAATCGAGTTCTGGTTCTAGCATTTTGATGTTCTGCATAAATCTCCTTAAAAAACCAATCCAACCAATAAATCTATGGCTTTGATGCCAATAAATGGCACAATCACGCCGCCCAAGCCGTAAATCAGTAAGTTGCGGGTCAGAATCGCATCGGCGCTCATTGGGCGGTACGTTACGCCACGCAGGGCAACCGGAATCAGAAGCGGAATCACAGCCGCATTAAAAATCACGGCACTTAAAATCGCACTCTCTGGACTCGAGAGTTGCATAATGTCCAGTGCTTTCATGGCTGGAATTGTGCCAGCAAACATCGCGGGAATAATCGCAAAGTATTTAGCCACATCGTTGGCAATGCTAAAAGTGGTTAGTGCGCCACGGGTGATTAAAAGTTGCTTACCGATTTCCACCACCTCGAGCAGTTTGGTCGGGTCAGAATCCAAATCCACCATATTCCCAGCTTCCTTAGCGGCTTGTGTACCACTGTTCATCGCAAGTCCAACGTCGGCTTGGGCTAGGGCGGGCGCGTCGTTTGTACCGTCGCCCATCATCGCTACCAGTTTACCTTTTTGTTGTTCGGCTTTAATTAGGCGCATTTTGTCTTCGGGTGTGGCTTCTGCCAGAAAATCGTCTACGCCAGCTTCTTCGGCAATCGCTTTGGCGGTCAGTGGATTATCGCCAGTGATCATCACGGTGCGTAAACCCATCGCCCGAAGTTGGGCAAAGCGTTCTTTGATGCCTTTTTTAACAATATCCGAAAGGGCGACCACACCCAGCGCTTCGCCGTCCTCGGTGACAATTAAGGGAGTGCCACCACCTCGAGCCACTTTTTCGATATCAGCCTCGAGTTCCTTGGGAACACTATGAAAACTATCCTTGACCAAGCGCATCATGCGGTCTGGTGCGCCTTTACGAATTTGCTTACCGTCAGGAGTATTGACCCCACTCATGCGAGTCTGCGCCGTAAATTCAATAAACTCGGCGGTTTCACGCAAAGCCGAATCCACCCTCGAGCCACGCAGAATAGCCAGTTCGACAATGCTTTTTCCTTCTGGGGTGTTGTCGCTAAGACTCGAGATGTGAGCAGCTTTGGCAAGGCGTTCTTCGCTTACACCAGGCACTGGTAAAAACGCGGTGGCTTGGCGGTTGCCGAGGGTAATTGTGCCAGTTTTATCTAAAAGTAAGGTGTCAATGTCGCCAGCCACTTCGACGGCTCGCCCAGACTTAGCAATGATATTGGCACGCAGCGCCCTATCCATGCCTGCAATACCGATGGCGGGGAGTAGACCACCAATTGTGGTGGGAATCAAGCAAACCAGCAGCGCCACCAGTGTTGTAATCTCGAGCCGCACACCAATAAAAGCCGCTAAGGGCAGCAAAGTCGTGACTACCAGCACAAAAATCAGGGTGAAACCAGCCAGCAAAATACCCAGTGCAATTTCGTTTGGGGTTTTTTGACGGTTTGCGCCTTCGACAAGGGCAATCATGCGGTCAAGAAAACTCTCGCCGGGCAAGTTGGTAATTTTAACGGTAATCTGGTCAGAAATGACTTTTGTACCACCTGTGACACTCGAGAAGTCACCGCCAGCCTCACGCAAGACTGGCGCAGATTCGCCTGTGATGGCGCTTTCGTCCACCATCGCTAGACCAGCCACAATTTCACCATCGGCTGGAATCAGTTGCCCAACAGAAACCAGCACCAAATC
>JAYWHB010000532.1:0-2899 GCA_043777915.1 Deinococcales bacterium | reverse complement strand
TCGAGGTTAGAGAAATTCTTAAGCGTACCATTGCCGTTTTTTCTGGGGTGGCTTTTAATGTTGACCGAAAATTAGGACTGCATGGGTTCTGTGATTTTTTAATCAGCCAAAATCCCTTATTGATAGAAATAGATGCTCCTGTGGTGATGTTGGTTGAGGCTAAACGCGAAGATGTTTCTGGTGGAATTGCCCAGTGTGTGGCAGAAATGGTGGCTGCTCAACGCTTTAACATCACTCAGGGTCAACCTAAAGAAATAATTTTTGGAGCAGTGACAAGCGGCACGGTTTGGCGTTTTCTCGAGTTGCAAGGCACAGATGTTCGCTTGGATTTACGCGATTACAGCATTCAAGAACTCCCAGCCATTCTTGGGGTGCTGACCTATATGGCAAAAGCAGTGTAGACCCAGCCCCTCGAATTCCCAAGGATGTAAGGTATAAACTATTCACCATGAACCGCAACGATAGCCTGTCCCGTCTCGAGTCTTCTAAATCCGAACCATTTGATTTCTTAATTATTGGCGGTGGCGCAACGGGCTTGGGGGCGGCGGTTGAAGCGGCGGCTCGTGGGCATAAAGTGGCGCTGGTCGAAAGCCATGATTTTGCCAAAGGCACAAGCAGCCGTTCTACCAAACTGGTGCATGGTGGGGTACGTTATTTGGCTCAAGGCAACATCGGTTTGGTGCGTGAAGCGCTGCGTGAACGTGGGCGTTTACGGCGCAACGCTGCCCATTTGGTACGCGACCTCGAGTTTGTGATTCCAGCTTATGATTGGTGGGCAGGTCCGTATTATGGGGTCGGCTTAAAGGTCTATGATGTACTGGCGGGTAAACTAAACCTTGGCAGCAGCAAACTGATTTCTAGAAATAATGCTTTGGAGCGAATCCCAACCCTCGAGCCGAAAGGTCTACAAGGCGGTGTAGTCTATTTTGATGGTCAATTTGACGACTCGAGATTGGCGGTCACACTGGCACAAACTGCCAGTGGTAAAGGGGCAGCAATCACCAATTACACCCCAGTCAAAAGCCTGATTCATGAAGCAAACCGTGTGGTCGGTGCAATTGTGCTTGACCTCGAGAGCGGGCGTGAAATTGAAATTCGAGCCAAAGCCGTGATTAACTCAACTGGGGTTTTTACCGACAGCATTCGCAAAATGGATGACCCAGAAGCCAAGAGCGTGATTTCACCCAGCCAAGGGGTGCATTTGGTACTACCCAAAGAATTCTTTCCCGGCAACAATGCCCTGATGGTCCCCCGTACTGATGATGGACGGGTTTTATTTGCTGTGCCTTGGCATGGAAAAGCGATCATTGGCACAACCGACACACCCGTGCCAACCATTGATGCCGAGCCGCGTCCTCTCGAGCAAGAACTCGAGTTTCTGGTCGAACACGCTGGGCGTTACTTGACCAAAGACCCTGTGCGATCCGATGTACTGGCGGTTTATGCGGGTTTACGTCCTTTGGTCAAAGCCTCGGATTCTGATGGAAACACCTCGGCACTCTCGAGAGACCACACCATTTTGGTTTCACGCACGGGCTTACTAACAATTGTTGGTGGTAAATGGACAACCTACCGCAAAATGGGCGAAGATGTGATTAATAAAGCCGCACCAATCGCAGGACTCGAGCTAAAAGAATCCCCGACCCCAGAAATGCGTCTGCACGGTGCGCCAAGTATGGCAGATTCTCCAGACCAAATTGGTGGTTCTTTTGAAGAAAGCCTGAGTATGTACGGCACAGACTCCAAGCACATCCAAGGCATGATCCAAGATAACCCTGAACTGAACCAAAAAATCCATGACAGACTGCCGTATATCGCTGCCGAGATTGTCTGGGCAGTGCGTCAAGAAATGAGCCGCACCTTAGAAGATGCCTTATCCAGACGCACTCGAGCCTTATTGCTCGATGCCAAAGCCGCTCTTGAAGCTGCGCCGCTTGTGGCAAGCCTGATGGCAAAAGAACTTGGGCGTGACCAGGCATGGCAACAAGCCCAACTAGATGCCTTTCGCGCTCGAGCCGAAGCCAGTTTGCTGTCATGAACTATAAGCCAGTTGTATGAAAACCTGCCTAGAGTTCAGTGAGTGGGTAACTTTGAATTTGAGCCAAAATCAGTAGCTCGAGTTACAACTGTCTGCCTTTCTTTTGCGCTAAACTGACCTAGAATCAAAAACCAACTCGAGTGACCAGCCGTTTTTAACTGGTAGGCTCGAGAATTCTTTTCTAGGAGCGTGACAGATGTTTCCAGCAAACTTCGAGTACATACGATCCCACAGCACCGATGAGGCTTTTGCTGCCCTGCAACAACATGGCGGCGAAGCTCGAGTTCTTGCGGGTGGGCAGAGTTTAATCCCAGCCATGCGTTATCGGCTTGCCAGACCTGCGATTCTGGTGGACATCAACCCAATTAAAGAACTCTCGTATCTGCATGAAAAAGATGGTTTTTTGGTGATTGGGGCAACCACCCGTGATGCTGCCCTCGAGTTTGACCAGAACATTTTGGCGCGTTATAGCCTGATTACGGCTGTTTCCAAAGTCGTCGCCGACCCAATTGTGCGCCACATGGGAACAGTTGTGGGTAGCATCTGTCACAACGACCCATCGGGTGACTGGACAGCAACTGCGCTGGCTGCTCGAGCCACAATGATTGTGCGTGGTGCAAATGGCACAAGAGAAATCCCAATAGATGAATTTTTGGTGGATTCATTCACCACTGCCATTCAAGAAGGTGAAATGGCGCTCGAGGTGCGAATCCCCATCCCAGATGCCCATACTCAGGGCAGTTATCAAAAAATCGAACGTAAAGTTGGTGACTATGCCACTTGTGCTGCCGCCGTGCAGTTATCCATGAATGCGGACGGCACAATCCGCGAGGCTGGAATTGCGATTACGGCGGTTGGTCA
>JAYWHB010000531.1:0-2900 GCA_043777915.1 Deinococcales bacterium | reverse complement strand
TTTGACAGCCTTGTTTTTTGAGTTCTGCGGCTAACTCGAGTCCAGTCATACACGGCATTTCAATATCGGTCAGAATCACATCCGGTTGTAAGCGCAGGGTTTGGTCTAGGGCTTCTTGTCCGTCGGTGCATTGGGCAACCACAGTTATATCGTCTTCTAGCTCGAGCAGTGCCGATAATGCACCAAGGACTAGGCTTTGGTCTTCGGACAATAAAACCCGAATCATGCTTTCACCTTTTGTAGTGGTACAAGTAACCGCATTCCATGAACGCCGTTACTCGTCTCGAGTCTTAGTTGCCCACCTGCTTTTTCGAGGCGTTCGCGTATTCCTTTTATCCCGTTGCCTTCGGTGATTGTGCCGCTTCCGTCGTCCCAAATCTCGAGTTGAGCATTTGTGCCGTGTGGTTCTAAGGTAATCCAGCAAACCTGAGCGCTCGAGTGGCGAATCGTGTTGGTGATGGCTTCACGCAGCGCATATGCCAGCGCACTTTCTTGCGACCACTCGAGTTGCAAAGGCAAACTCAGCAATTCGAGTTTAATGCTGGCGGCGCTTAGGGCAAGTTTGGCATTCTCGAGTTCACTGCTTAGATTCAGGCTTCTGTAGCCTCGCACGGCGGCTCGCACTTCTTGTAGTCCAGAGCGGGCTAAATGCTCAATTTCAAGGATTTCTTGTTTGGCTCTTGGTAGGTTTTTCTCGAGTAACCGCGCTGCTAATTCGGCTTTTAAGACAATCACACTTAGGCTGTGTCCCATCAGGTCATGGACATCTCGAGCGATACGTTCGCGTTCGGCAAGTTGGGCAATCCGTTCGACCTCGGCTTGGGCAGTGCGAAGATTACGGCTGCTGATTCCCGCCAAATACCCGATGTGATTACCAGCCCCGCCGACCACAGCAAAAAAAGGCATGATCAAAAATTGCCAAGATAAGATATTTAGCCCCACAAGAATGCCAATAAAAATCGAAATCAGGGTTACGTTAATGGCAAAAACTCGAGCCGAACGTTGAAAACCACCAAAAGTTCCACTGTAAATTAAAAAGCCCACACCATCCCAACCAATCATTGGAAAAAGTAGGGCAAACATCAACAATGACCAAATCATGCCAAAAGAACTGGCAGGGCGAAGCTCGAGTTCATAATCAGAAGGCGCAATGTAATAACACCAAATGAAAACACCGATAAAACTGATTTGTAAGCCAAATGCAAAAACGTATTCTAAAACCAAACGGGATTTCTCGAGTACGCCTAGCACAGGAAAAATCATGAAAATTAGCCAAATCAGGGGGAAGTATTTGATCCAATCAAATTTGGGCATGGCGTATTCTACTCGTCTGTGCTGGCAGCTTGGTCTAACCACCATTGGGCATTTTGAACTTGAGCAGCAGGATAATCTACACCGTTTCTAATCTGCTCGAGAATGTCTTTTTTACTTGTACCAGTCACAAAAAATTGTTTGACCAAAGCGGCGTTAATGGTTTGTAAACTCAGGCTGAGGCGCTGCACTTGAGGCTCGAGTTCAGGCGTTGGAAAAGTCAATTGGGCAAGCGCATTCAACTCGAGATTGGTGGCTGGAAAAAGTGAAGCCATGTGTCCATCTGTGCCGAGTCCAAGGTGAACCAAATCAAATTGCACACCCTCGAGTTCGGCTTGGTACGAATTGAGAATTTGTTCAAAGATATAATCGGTGTATGGATGCAAAGGGTCGAATGGTTGACCATATTTGGCATCTTCTAAATACATCAACGGCTTACTGCTGTACGGGAAACCTTCGGGATCGTCTTGAGTTAAAAAATACTTGGACATCACAACTTGAAAGGCTTGTTCGCGGCTTAACTCGAGCCTGACATCAACCTGATGCACATTTTCTGGTGGAATACTGATTTTTTCAAGTAAGGCTTCTTGTACCATGCGGTAATTTGACCTCAAGTCAGTGATTGGCACAAGCCGTTCATCGCCCCAAAACAAATGAATTTGCGCCCAAGGTAAGGGTAGTGTTGCCAGTTTTTCGTAAATCACTTTGGGTGTACTGCCACCCGCCAAAGCCACATTGAATCGCCCTCGAGAAGTTATCGCCTCGAGAGCTAGTTCTTGAAAAGATTGTGCGGCGGCAACGGCTAAAATTTCAGGATTCTCAAAAATAATTTGGTTCATGACTTTAGTTTATGCCAAGTTTGATTGGTACTCAGCAGCCCATCAACTTGCTCAGGACCCCAAGTCCCCGCCGCATATGAATGCAAAGGCACTTGGCACTCGAGCAAAGGCGCAATCCACGCCCAAGACGCTTCGACTTCATCACCGCGAGGGAATAGAGAAGCATCGCCGTGCATCGCGTCTAGGATTAGTCGCTCATAAGCACTCGGTCCGCTTGCGCCAAAATCCGAGTAATTAAAATCCATGTTGACGGGGCGTAAATCTGCGGTTAAACCAGGCATTTTGGCATCAAACGAAAGGTTCACGCCGTCATGTGGTTGAATGTTAATCCTGAGCATATTCGGCTGACTGGGTTGTGGGAATAAATCTAAGGGTGGACGCTTAAAGACAATCGCAATCTCGGTGTTTTTGACTGGCAAACGCTTACCACTGCGAAGATAAAATGGCACACCCGCCCAACGCCAATTGTCTATTTCGACTTTTAAGGCAGCATAGGTGGCGGTTCTCGAGTCTGGGCTAACTTTGGCTTCTTCAAGATAGCTTACCGCCGGTTCTGAACCAATTTGTCCAGCGCTGTACTGCCCCAGCACAATCGAATGCTCGAGAAATTCGGCAGTAATCGGACGCAAAGCCCGAATCACTTTGGCTTTTTCGTCGCGCAATGCCCCAGCTTCTAATGGGTGAATACTGCCCTGCCAAGGACCAACTGGCGGCTCGAGGGCAATAAAACAAAGCAGTTGCATCATGTGA
>JAYWHB010000530.1:0-2905 GCA_043777915.1 Deinococcales bacterium | reverse complement strand
GTGGCTGAAAAAGCGGGTATTCCAGTAGACCAAGCTGCCGAGGTTGCCGATGCTGCCAAACGCAGTGCTACGGGCTTACTCGAGAAACTCGAGCTTCAAACAAGGGCTAAACCGTTAGCCACACTTGCCGTAGTCTTTGGGGCGGGTTTATTGCTGTCTTGGATGGGACGTGGACGAAAATGACGGTGGCTTTAGCCCAAATGCTGATTAACGCCGTGGAATTATTTGAACTCGAGGGATTACGTTTTCGTCAGCAATTACAGACGTTGTTGCAGTCGTTGGTCTTTGTACTGGTGGCTGGTGGTTTGTTATTAACAGGTTCGGTTTGGATGACCTGGGCAGCTTTTACGGCGTTGTCTTTGGCGCTCTCGCCAGCGTTGGCGGCATTTATCATCGGCTGTTTTTCGTTGCTTGCGGCGGGGGTGTTTTTATGGCTCAGCCGCAAACCCTAAGTGGACGGATTGGGCTTCGTAAGCAACAACTGCTTGAATTACAGCAAACTACAAAGAGCGGTAAAATGACTGCTCTCGAGCAGCGAATTGCAAAAAGTAAAAACAGTTTGTTACAAACTTCTAAGACACTCGATAAGTATCTAACTTGGAATTCGCTGCTTTTGACGGGTGGCTTGGCTTTGTATAGATTACTGAAACCTAAAAAATGACTCGAGATAAAGCGCCAAAATTTTGGCGCTTTATCTTTTTGTTTAGTCTTTGCTGCGTTCTAACTTAAGGTTGCCTTTGGCATCATCTATTGCGCCTTTGACCCGTTCTACACCAGCTTTAATGGTTTCCGAGGCTTTGGTGATTAGGTTATCACTGGCTTCGGCTTTGGCTTCATGGGCTTCGGCTGCGCCGTGATGGGCTACGGCTCGAGCTTTATCGGCAACGCCTTGTACGCCGTCTTTGGCTTTGGCAAAGGCTTCTTTGGCTTGGTCTACGCCTTCTTTGGCAGTGGCTGCAATATCGCTTAAGCCTTCTTTGACTGCTTCTGCACCAGCTTTAACTTTATCTTGAATCATAAATCTCCTGTGCGGCGCTTTGGGTGTGTGGTGCGCCGCGAAAAGCAGCTTAAATAATCAAACTGACGCTTGGCTGAGGCGGGGCTGTGCAGTGGCTTGATTCAGCGATACCTCAGTTTGGCTTTACCGGCGCTTTGGTTAAGGGTTGCAAACTGAACGGTATCGCAAGAAGCGATTTGGAGGATATATGAAAAAGAGTATTTTGGCAGTTACAGCCCTTGGCGTGGCATTAACAAGTTGTGGACTTTTAGGCAATGTGATTAGCGGTGGACCCGGTTTTGCCGGTGGAGTGAACGGCACTGCACCAGCCGCCAGCAATTACGGTTTATCCATGTTGCGCTTTACCAGTTTTGGTGGTGCAAACACCGAGCAATCAGAAACAGCGGCTTTTGCCTCCGCGATTCAGATTACAGGTGGAGTTGGTGGGTTTAGTGGCACGTTAGTAGCAACCCTAGACCTTGGAACAGATACCCAACGCTTTTACAAGTTCATTGTTTACGAAGACAAAACCAATGATGCAAAGTACGATATGGATGCCACCAACGGCAATGGCGAGAAAGACAAGTTACTGGCAGACAGCACCAATGGCAAAGCCGAAGGTGGCAACCGTTTCTTGGTGTTTGCCAAAACAGCCGGCGAATGGACAAGCGGTAAACCAATCAAAGCAGGTTGGAACATGGTTACGGATGTTGACCGCAACACCACCACCGATGTTAATCTTGGACGCGGCGATGATATTGTAACCCAGTCTTTGGCAGGGATTACGATTACTTATCCAACACCAGCCGCCAATGCAAAATCCAACGCATCAAAATAAGGCTTTAACAAAAACCAACTTGGGTTAAACCCAAGTTGGTTTTTTTATGGGGCAATCGGTAAACGCAAAATAGCGGTTGTGCCAATCCCAACTTGGCTCTCGAGGCGAATTTCTCCGCCGTGCTGGGCAACAATCCATTGGGCGATTGGTAAACCTAAGCCTGTGCCGCCGGGGTCAATGCCCCTAGAGCGTCCCTTATCGGCACGGAAAAAACGTTCAAAAACAAAGGGAATATCTTCTTGGGCAATGCCCATGCCCGAGTCTTTGATACGAATTTCTGCCCAGTCGCTGGTACACTCGAGTGAACAATGAACCAGCCCCTCTTTTGGGGTGTATTTAATTGCATTCTCAAAGAGAATTAACAGCAGTTGTTTTAAGCGGTCATGGTCGCCTTCGATGGTGCATGGCTTAAAGTCAGAGCATTCAAACCGATGGTTCGAGGCTAAGTGTTTAGTTTGGCGTATGGTGTCGGTCATCACGTCATGGAGCTTTAATGGCTCGAGCCGTAGCCCTTCGCCTGCGTCACCTCGAGCCAGTGCCAATAAGTCAGCAACCAAGCGCCCAAGCCGAGCCGTTTCGTGGTAGGCATCGGCAACGGTTTCTGAACGGTCTTGTTGCGGCATATCAGGGTAACGGCGCAATAATTCTAAATTGCCTTGAATACTGGTCAATGGGGCGCGTAATTCATGGGCAGCATCGCCGACAAAACGCTTTTGGGCTTCGTTGATGCGGCGCAGTGCCATATCAATTTTTTTGCGTTCGGTGATGTCTTGGGTCACTCCGTTCAAGGCAATAATTTGATTTTTCTGATCGGTTCGCACAGTCCCAAACTCCTCCATATAAATGTAATCTTGTTTTGTATCGTTCCAAATTCGGTAAGCAGAGCGGTATGATTCTTTGGTTTTTAGGGTTTGGAAAATCAAATCCAAGTGGGCTGGCAAATCCTCTTGATGAATGGCTGCCATGAACGGTTGCGAGCTTGTCCACGTCAGGGCTTTTGCTCCCAAAATGCTTTCGGTGTTGTTTGAAAGTGACACCACATTGCTTTGGATTTTCCAGTCCCAAGCGAC
>JAYWHB010000529.1:0-2907 GCA_043777915.1 Deinococcales bacterium | reverse complement strand
TCCGCGCCCCATTTTGGAATTGGTTTACTGCGGTAAATGTCCAGTGCTTTCATGCGGAACTCGAGCATCCAAGCGGGTTCGTCTTTGGATTTAGAAATTAGTTCAACCACGTCTCGAGATAAGCCTTTGGGGGCTTTAATCGTGTACTTCTCGGGTTGTGACCAACCAAATTCGTACCCATCGTTAATTTGGGCAACGGCAGCATCGGGGATATTGTCGGAGTATTGTTGGGTCATAAAGCTCCTTGTGGGGCGGGGGTTTTCTCGAGAATGCTGATAAATTCCATGTATCCGAAATCATCCATCATTCCGTTTGAACTGTACTTGTAAACACGCAACTTATATTGAAATCCAGCTTCGTGGGTGAAACCTTTGATCGAACCATGATAAAAGGTATTGCTGACAGAAGAATCGCGGACTTGAATGCAGTTCTGGATAGACTCAGGTGGCTCGGATGGATGTGGGTCGGTGTAACCGCCAATACCGCCAGAACAAGGTTTGGTTTGGGCGGCAACTTCAACAGTTTTTACGGATACACTGCGGAGATTGCAAGCGGCTAATATCAAAGCTAATGGAACGAAAAACCATTTGATTTTCATATCTGCCTCCAGTGCTTACCTTGAACAAAGACCATTTTCTCGAGAAATTCTAAAAAGCGGCGGCTGGTTGTGCGGCTGCCATGGCTTTGACTGGTTCGTAGCCATTTGCCTCGAGTTCTACGGCTAATTCCTTACCACCGCTTTTAACAATTCTGCCATCTACCATAATATGCACCATGTCTGGCACAATAAACTCGAGCAGACGGTTGTAGTGCGTTATCATCAGGGCGCTAAAGTTTGCGCTTCGCATGGCGTTGACACCTTTTGCCACGACTTTAAGCGCATCTATATCCAAGCCAGAGTCGGTTTCGTCCATCAGGGCGCAGCTTGGCTCGAGCATCAGCATTTGCAAAATTTCGTTGCGTTTTTTCTCGCCGCCGCTAAAGCCTTGGTTTAAGTAACGGTTGACCCAGCTTTCGTCCCAATCGAGAATCTCGAGGGCGCGGGTCAGTTTTTTGTAGAAATCCATAAATTGAACTTCTTGTCCAGTGCGGGCTTGAATCGCAAGGCGCAAGAAATTGGCAACCGTCACACCCGGAATTTCTACAGGGTACTGAAATGCCAAGTACAACCCTTGACGGGCGCGTTCGTCTGGCTCGAGTTCGAGGATATTCACGCCGTTGTACAGAACTTCACCGCGTTCAATCGTGTATTCTGGTGCGCCAGCAATAGCTTTAACCAAGGTGCTTTTACCGTTGCCGTTCGGTCCCATAATCGCATGGAATTGACCGGCGGGGACGTGCAGGTTTACACCTTTGAGAATCATTTCGTTGTCTATGCTGACCCATAAGTCTTTGATTTCGAGGTTCACGTTTTCTCCTTGGTACTCGAGTTTTTTGTCCTCGAGAAGTGTGGTTTTGAATGCTATTAGGAATCATTCCTAACTTGGCTTTAGGTTACACGAGTTTTGCAATGAATCTCAAGTCCATAAGTTGGTTTTTTATCTTTAGCGCTTGACAAGACAATTGCTTTGGTGTTACCTTACTAAAACCCGTTAGTAATTCGTGTTAGTTCTCAATCTGCTCAAAGCCAGAGGCATTATTGGCTCGAGTGACTTTCAAAAGGAGACCCATGACTGGTTCGTCTAGCGCCAAGACCTTCACCCCACCCCGACCCAAGGGGTTGCCAAGTTGGGCGGTGGGTTATCTGTTTATTGCCCCAGCAATCATTGGTTTTGTGGCTTTTTATTTGTACCCAGCCATTCGCGGCTTACAAATCAGTTTTACCGACTGGAACTTACTCAGTGACCCAAAGTTTATTGGTTTTCAAAATTATCTCGAGGTCTTTTCGGATGCCAAGTTTTGGGCTTCGTTTGGGGTGACGGTGCAGTATGTGCTGTGGAATATCCCCTTGCAGACGGTTTTATCGCTGCTTTTGGCAGTGGCGATGGATAGGCTGGTCAGCAGCATGGCAATCAAGGGCTTACTGATTTTGCCGTATTTGCTCTCGAGCGTGATTGTCGGTATGATTTTTTTGTGGATGCTTGACCCACTTCTTGGGATTTTAATTCAGTGGTTGGCTGCCACACCGATTGGTAAGCAGACCTTTTTTTCTTCGCCAGAACAGGCTATTCCGACCATTGCAATCATCAACATCTGGAAGCACATGGGCTTTAATGCGCTGCTCTTTTACGCGGGGATGCAGTCCATTCCACGCACCGTCTACGAAGCCGCAAAAATTGATGGTGCATCGGAATGGATAACTTTTTGGCGCATGACCCTGCCTTTGTTGCGCCCAGTCACGGTTTTTGTGATGGTTACATCGGTCATTGGTTCGTTTCAGATTTTTGACATGATTGCCGTCACCACCAACGGCGGACCAATAGATTCAACTCGAGTCGTGGTGCTGTACATCTACCAGAATGCTTTTAGTTTCTTTCGCATGGGCTATGCGACTGCCATGAGCATGGTTTTGTTTGTGATTTTGGTGTTTTTTACGCTGCTACAAACCCGTATTTTACGCGCCAACGAATCGGATTTGGATTAAGGGAGAACTATGACTTCTACTGCTACCGTCTCGAGTCCAATTCGTCGTAAACCACCCATTCCCATTGGGCGTGTTCTGGCGTTTATCGCACTGGGTTTGATTGTGCTGATTTCGGTTTTTCCGATTTGGATTGTCTTAAAAACTGCCCTGACCAGTAACTCGGCGCTCTTTGCCGAAGCGGGTCAACTTTTTCCAAGCCAACCAACCCTAATTAACTTTCAGCGTGTGCTGGGTTTTTTAAGCCAAGAAGAAGCCCAAAAAGCAGGTGGTTCTGGCAGTTCAATCAGCTTTTTTGCAGCCATGATTAACAGCGCTATTTTTAC
>JAYWHB010000528.1:0-2909 GCA_043777915.1 Deinococcales bacterium | reverse complement strand
GTGTGACCACAGCCTATGCTGCCATCAGCTTTTCAGAACACCGCGCTAAGCACCTGCGCTCCGAAGAACGCGCTCGAGAAATCGTTGAAGGTGTGGCTGGCTTACGAGCGTCGCTATTGACCGAGATGCGAATTCATGCGCGGTTTGAAATCACCAATCACCGTGCCGCCCCGATTCTAAAGGATTTATTGACGGCTCGAATGGTGGATATGGTTTCCCTTAATGACCACACCCCCGGTCAAGGGCAGTACCGCGACCTCGAGCAATTTATTGCTTATATTTCTACTTGGCAAGGTAAAACCCGCGAAGAAGTCGAAAACAATGTGCGTGAACGAATGCAAAAAAGTGCCGATGCACCGCCGTCTTGGGAAGTGATTGCCCAAATAACAAAACTGGCTCGAGAAGCTGGTATGGTGGTTGCCAGCCACGACGATGATAGCCCAGAAAAAGTTCAAATGGTGCGTGGGGTTGGCGCGAGTTTATCAGAATTTCCTGTGACGCTTGAAGCTGCCCAAGCCGCCCAAGCCCACGGAATGAAAATTATTATGGGCGCACCCAATGCGTTGCGCGGCAGTAGCCATTCGGGGAATCTATCGGCACTTGAGGCACTAGAACATGGTGTATTGGACATTTTGGCTTCCGATTATTACCCTGCGGCAATGCTCAGGGCTGCCCTCGAGATTGTCAAAAAAGGTTTGTTGCCCTTGCCAGAAGCAGTTAATTTAATCAGCCTCAATCCTGCTCGAGCCGTTGGTTTACAAGACCGTGGTTCGCTCGAGGTGGGGCAATGTGCCGATTTGGTGTTGCTTGACCACAATGACAATTATCGTGTGGTGGCAACTTTGCGTGGTGGCAAAATTATTTATTGGGCTGGACATCCAGTTTTGCCCAGCCCTCAGTCTCGAGTTTTGGAGTTTGCGTGATGCCTCGCAGGATGGAGTTTGCGTGATGCCTCGCAGGATGGAGTTTGCAATGCCTCGCGTGTCGGAGTTCGCATGAAACTATCTGAGCAACCAA
Organism: Deinococcales bacterium; assembly: GCA_043777915.1. Taxonomy (GTDB): domain Bacteria; phylum Deinococcota; class Deinococci; order Deinococcales; family JAAFIG01; genus JAAFIG01. The sequence goes on along the minus strand of JAYWHB010000528.1, from coordinate 1,892 downwards.
CCATCGGTGCAGATGCCCAAGTGATTGACTCGAGTCTTGGTGTCTGGACTCAGGTCGGTCATGATGTAAAATTTTATCGCTCACACTTGGGCGATTACAGCTATATCATGCAGCACAGCCAAGTGATGCACTCGAGCATCGGTAAATTCTGTAGCATCGCCAGTTTTGTGCGCCTAAACCCGGGCAATCATCCGCTCAAGCGCCCGACTTCGCACCATATGACCTACCGCGCCGCCCAGTATGGGTTTGCCGATTCAGACGACACAGAATTTTTTGCTTGGCGTGAAGCCCATCCTGTCAGTATCGGACACGATGTTTGGATTGGTCATAACGTGACCGTGCTGCCGAGTGTGACGATTGGCAATGGCGCTGCCATCGGTGCGGGAGCAGTTGTGACTAAAAATGTCGAGCCGTACATGATTGTGGCTGGTGTTCCCGCTAAACCGATTCGTGCCAGATTCTCTGATGAAATTATTGAAAAACTCGAGCAAATCCAATGGTGGAATTGGAATCGCACACAACTCGAGCAGCGTTTTATGGAATTTAGAAACATGGATGCGTTTTTAGAGAAATACGGTGCAGTATGAAAATAATCTTTATTGGCGATATTGTCGCAGAACCCGGTCTGCAATTTCTCGAGACTCGACTACCAGAACTTAAAACCCAATTCGAGCCAGATTTTATTGTCTGCAATGCCGAAAATCTCGCACCCAATGCAGGGATGACGGCTGATGCGCTCGAGCGTTTATTTGCCCTTGGGGTGGATTGCGTGACAGGCGGCAACCACTCTTGGGACGGTTTTGAAGGACGCACAGTGCATGTTGACCCTCGGGTTTTGCGCCCACTCAACCGAGGCAAAAACTGGGCTGGAAACGGCTCGAGTATCTTACAGAAAAACGGCTTACGTTTAGGTGTACTGAACATCGCCAGCCGAACCGCTATTCCCGATGTGGATACACCATTTTTGGCGATAGAAACCCAACTGGGGGCTTGGGATGGTCTAACCGATGCGGTGCTGCTCGATTTTCATGGCGAAAGTGTCTTTGAAAAGTTATCCTTGGCATTTGCCTTTGATGGTTTGGTCAGTGCTTTTCTTGGCACACATACCCATGTGCAAACCAACGATTTACGGATATTACCAAGCGGCACAGCCTATGTTTCTGATGTTGGCATGACTGGGGCTGGAGGCGGGATTCAAGGCTACGCGCCAGAAGGTTTTGTGCAGCGTTTTCGTACCCATGGTTTTGATAAACCACACAAAGAAGCTGCCAGTGGCGAAATTGAATTTGGGGCAGTGCTGCTCGAGTTAGAATTTGGCAAGACCAAAACCGCAAAGAGGTTATAAATGCAAAGAATGATTGAATTGGCTGGTGTACACAATTACCGCGACCTTGGCGGACTCGAGGCGCACAATGGTCAGGCTGCTTTTGGACGGGTAATACGCGGCGAAAGTCCACATCATCTGACCCAAGAATCACTCGAGCAACTGCGAGGCATGGGTTTAAGTATGGTGAAAGATTTACACAATCAGTTAGAACTCAAAGTAAACCACAATTCTGTTAAGTCGCGTCCGCCGTGTTCTAAAGTTCTCGGCTAAGGCGGCAATCGGTAAGGCTGCGCCTAAGGTCAGTTGGTGCATGATTTCTCCTTTAGGTATGGTCAGTTTTGGCAGCCTTGCTTTGCAGTGACTACTTTCTTACCCTAAAACTGGATTGTCAGGTCACGGTAATCTTATTGGGCGCTTTAAGCTAAATCTCAGCCTTGGTTGTTGGAGCAATAACCGTAAAATGGTTTTTTGGTGGAATTTCTCCAAGCTGATGCTTTTGGCTTAAACGCTCGAGGTAGGCAATTTTTTGAGGGTCAAAAGGGTCTTTGGAGGTATTGTTGCCACG